>NZ_OY761445.1:600000-830000 GCF_963664415.1 uncultured Desulfobacter sp.
TTCATCTTCGAACAATTCGGGATAGTGGTTGCGGACCATGGCAACACAGGAACCCGATGGGCAGACAATGGTGCCTTTGTTCTCAAAGGTCTCAATATAGTGCTTGGCTGCCTTGGCCGCTTCTTTGCGGTATCCGGAGTTGAACGAGGGCTGGCCGCAGCAGGTCTGATTTTCCGGGTAATCCATTGTGATGCCCAGACGCTGAAAAAGCCGGACCATGGCCTCTCCCACTTCCGGATACATGCCGTCCACAATGCACTGGATAAATAAAGTTGCATGTGCCATTCAATTAATCCTCATAAAGTTTTTAATTATTAGCCTGCTTGTCGTTCTTTTAAATTCTAATTAATCAGGTGGGCAGGCAGCCAGGTGATCAAAAAAGGAAATGCCGCGCACAAAAGCAGGGCAAGGATCTGAAGTCCCACAAAGGGCAACACGCCTTTGTAAATATCCGTTGTTTTTACATCCGGCGGCGTGATTCCTTTAAGATAGAATATGGAATAGGCAAAGGGCGGCGTCAGAAAGGAGATCTGCAGGTTCACCATGACCATGACGGCAAACCAGATGGGATCAAATCCCAGTTCAAGGCCGATGGGAGAGATCAGCGGCACAATGATGAAGACAATCCCCATCCAGTCAATGAACATGCCCACCACCACCAGCAGCAGCATGATTGTGATCAAAATACCCCATTTGCCGAAGGGTAGATTCAAAAACAGACTTGAAATTACATCATCTCCGCCCAAAGCCACAAAGACAGAAGAGAAAAATGCCGCACCAATGGCGATCATCAGAATCATGGAAGTGATGGTCAATGTTTGGATACACGCTTCTTTTAAAGTAGCATAGGTCAGCTGTCTGTAACAGGCCGCCAGGAGGATACTTGCCACAACACCCACCGCAGCCGCTTCAGTGACCGCAGCAATGCCGAAAAATATTGATCCAAGAACGGCAAAGATGAGCATGGCCGGAGGCAGCACCGATGTCGCCAGCAACCACAGCTTCTTGGACACCGGCACGTTGCGCTCTTCCTGGGGCATAGGCGGTCCGTCCTGGGGTCTGAAATAGCATCGGATGGCAATGTAAATCATATACAGTACAGCCAGCAGGATGCCAGGCACCAGGGTACCCAGAAAAAGCTTACCCACCGAAATCCGTGCAATGGGTCCGTAAAGGATGATCATGATGCTGGGCGGAATCAAAATACCCAAGGTGCCGCCGGCACACACACTACCGCAGGCAAGGGATTTGTCATAGGATTTTGAGAACATAGCCGGCAAGGCCATCAAACCAATGGTGACCTCGGATGCCCCGACCACGCCTGTGGCGGCTGCAAACAACGCACAGATGGCAATGGTGCTGATACCAAGGCCGCCGCGCATGCCGCCCCACAACAGGTGCATGGCCTGGAACAGCCGCTGGGCCACCCCGGATTTTTCCATAAAGACCCCCATGAATAAAAACAGGGGAACCGCCAGTAGCGTATAGTTTTTCATCAAACCAAAAAGGCGGGTGATGAACAGCCCGAAAATATCGGGCCCCATATCCACAAAGCCGAAGAGCATGGCCACGCCCCCCAGGACAAAGGCGGTGGGGAACCCGAGAAAAATGCCGACAAACAGGGTGCCAAACATCAGAAGCACCAAAAGTTCAGGTGTCATAAATGCATCCATGGGTTATGCCTCCTTTACCTGGCCGGGGGAATTTTCGCCCTTGATGAGGATTAGAAGGCTGCGGCAAAATTCCGCAAGGCCCTGGAGCAAAAACAGGCCCACGCCGATGGGCATCACCGTTTTAAACGGGTAGATCACCGGCTGCCAGTATCCCTGCATGGACTTTTCACCCATTTCCCAGGAAAAGGCCACGTAGGGAATCAATGCATACAAAATGCCGATCCACAAAGGAAAGAACAACACCAGATAGAAAAAAACATCGATAGCGGCCCGGGTTCTTTTGGAAAACCGGCCGTAGAGGATGTCAATGCGCACATGCTGTTTGTGCTTCAGGGTAAAGGCTTCCCCCATGAGAAAAAAGGTGCCGCCAAGCATATAACTTGTGTCAAACACCCATTTGGTGGGGGCACCAAAGACATAACGGGCCACGATCTCATAACTCAAAATCAGGGTCAGTATGATGACCAGGCAGGAGATCAACCGGCCTATGGTTTCACTGATGGTATCTATGATTTTAAAAAACATCTTTTTTAATAAAGAATCCGGCATTTCACCGGATTCTTTGAACCTTTTTTTATGAGCTATTCGTAGGCAGGTGTCATCAGCTTCTTATAGTTGGCATACCCTGCCCTGAAATCCCGCTGGGACTTGAGTACTTTATCAAAAAACGGATCTTTTGCCGCTTTCTCATCAAGAAGCTTATCCGCCTCTTTGGCCAGTTCCTTTTGAATTTCAGGACTTAAATACTCAATCTGCACGCCCTTTTCCTTGAAAAAGGCCAAGGCCTTGATGTCCTCATTGATGCAATGGGTGAGCATGCGCATGGTCACGGACTGGGCAGCCACCTTGACGATCTCTTTGAGGTCATCGGGCAGTTCGGACCAGGAGCGTTTATTGATGGTGATGTCCGTGATGGTGGAGATCTGGTGAATGCCGGGCACCAAGAGATATTTGGCCGTTTCGTTAAATGAAAGGTCCTTGTCCATGGACGGAATGCTGAACTCACCGGCATCCAGAATATTGCGTTGCAGCGCTTCATAGATTTCTCCGGCCGGCAGCATCATCACAGAAGCACCAGCCCGGGAGAGGACCTCTCCCCAGTAACCGCTGGTCCTGAATTTCAGGCCCTTGAAATCATCCATGGTTTTGATGGGCTTATTGGACCAGGCAAGGTCTTCGGTGGGCAGCACGCCGCAGGGTGCCACAAAACCAAGATCATAGGATTTGTAAAGCGCTTTATACAATTCCATCCCATCGTTGTCATAAAACCAGGTCATATAAGGCACAGCGTCCATGCCAAAAGGAATATAGGCAAAAAGAGGGGCAGCCGGCAGCTTGCCCATCTGGTATCCGGGTGAACAGTGAGCCACGTCAATGGTACCCATACGCACACTGTCGGTTACTTCCAAAGCCCCCACAAGGACACCTGCCGCATAACTTTTGATCTCAAGACGACCGCCGCTCATGGCATTAACGGTTCTTGCAAATTCATCTGCGGCCCACTGGACCATGGTCCCTTTGGGCCAAGATGAGGCCATTTTCCACTTAATAGTTTTGGCAGGTGCCGTGCCGGGTATGGAAAAACTTATTCCCAGCATGATCGCCAACCCTAAACATACTCTTTTGACTGCTTTCATTTTCTCTCCTTCACATATGGGGCCTAGGTCACGAAACCTTGTAGACCATGGCCTGATAATTCTATATTTTTAATCTAATTAACTTAAGATTAAGGGCAAACTGTCTACCAATATGCCAAACACCTGTCAAGCGGATTATTTTCCTTACAGGAAACAATCGTTGTCTGTTGTGTTGGTGCAGGCCAAAAATCAGTATATCCAAAAAAGTTTCCATAAATGAAAAAAATTTAAAATTAAGCAAATTCAACAAACCACCTAATTTTTAAAAGTCTTCTACGGGATTCATCCAATAAAGATATTTCACAGCAGCGTTTTTACGAGACGATTATAAGAATTCCAAGGGCTTGCCGGCCCTATGAAAAGTTGACAAACAGAAAACATTTGGAGTACATCTGCCCTCCGAAATCATCCAATAAACACACCTTTAAGGAGTATATCCTGATGAAAACCCCCCATTTTTTCAGCTTGCGTGCGCGGACAATAAAAACGGCACGTGTAGTGACCATAGCCCTCTTAGCAGGACTTATCCTATCCGCACCGGCCTTTGCCAATACCGTAAAATTCGGCCATATCGCCCCCCAGTTCCACGGCCTTAATGCCGGTGCCAAAGTTTTTGCCGACTATGTCCGGGAAAAAACCAACGGCAAAATCGACATCAAGGTGTTTCCCATGGGGCAACTGGGCAGCGAACGGTCCATGGCGGAGCAGGTCCAGTCCGGCACACTCCAAATTGCCTCGTTGACCACGGCTGTACTTCAAAATTTTGAGCCCCAGTGCGCAGTTCTGGATATGCCCTTTATTTTTCCGAACCGGGCAACGGCCTATGCCACCCTCGATGATCCCGCAGTCAGAAAAAAAATATTTTCCGCTTTTCCCAAAAAGGGATTCATTGCCATCGGCTGGATGGAAAATGATATTAGAGATTTTTCCAATACCAAACGGCCTATCCACACCCCGGAAGACATCAAAGGTCTTAAAATCCGGGTAATGAACTCTCCGGCCTATTTGGACACCTTTGAACAATTGGGCGCAACCGCCGTAGGCATCCCTTTTCCCGAAATGTACAACGCCCTTCAGACAGGCGTCATTGATGCCCAGGAAAACCCCTTAATTACGGCCATTCTCACCAAGGTCACTGAGGTGACCAAGTATGTGACCATGACCCAGCACTGCATGACCGCATGTGTCACCGTGATCAGCATAGATTACTGGGAAAGCCTTTCTAAAAAGGAGCAGGAAATTTTCAGGCAGGCGGCTGAACTGGCCATGGTTGAAAACCGGGTGGTCAATGCCCGCATGAAAGAATCCCTTCCCAAGATCGGAATCTCCATTGCAGACTACGCAAAGCAGGAAAACATCGAGATCATTGAATTGACATCCCAAGAGCGCGACCGCTTCCGTGAGGCCATGGTGCCGGTGTGGAACAAATACCGTAAAAAACTGGGAGACGAAATCTTTGATTTCATGCTCAAACGAATTGAAGCCAATCACCGGTAATTGAAAAAAATTGTAGCTAACCTTTGGTGTGAAAAGTACGAAGATGCTTTTCACACCCCGTTTTTGGAGCGCCCCTTTGCAGCGAATTTTCAAATTCATTGACCGTGTGGAAAACTTTACCCTGGTCTGGACCATCCTGATACTGGCTTTGATCGGCTTTGTTCAGGTCATTACCCGGTATATCTTTAACTTCAGTTTTCCCTGGTTTGAAGAACTGGGACGATATCTTGGCGTATTTATCGCCTTTCTTGGGGCTGCCATCGGGGTTAAAACCGGTTCCCACTTTACCATGGATCTTTTGATCCTAATGCTGCCGTTATCCATCAGGTGGCTGGTAAATTTGCTGTCCCATCTGTTGAGCGCAGGATTCTTTTTTATCGTGGCAGCCTACTCCTGGAAGATCATCTCCCGAATGTACGGGTATGAAACCACCTCTCCTGTGATGGGTATTCCCATGTACATTGCCTACCTGCCCATCCCGGCATTTTCGGTGGTAATCGGCACCCGTTTCAGCATCAAGGGGTTTGGATTCATCAAAGAGGCTTTTGGCAGCCGGACATCTGCAGAATCCAATGCTGCCGGGTCCGGGGAGGTGAATCAATGATTTTATTTATCTGCGTCTCTTTTACGCTCCTGCTCTTTTTAGGCATGCCCATTGCCGTAATTCTCGGGGTGACCACCCTGGGTTGCCTGGTATTTTTCACCTCAACCCCGTTGCATATCATCACCCAGCAGCTCTTTAACGCCCTGGACAACTTTATCCTCCTATCCATTCCCTTTTTTATTTTGGCAGGTTCCATCATGACAAGGGGCAGTATTGCCAAAAAGCTGATCGCTTTTGTCAATGCTCTTGTGGGATGGTTCCCGGGCGGCCTTGCCATGGCCGGAGTATTGGCCTGTATTTTCTTTGCCGCCATTTCAGGGTCTTCTCCTGCCACAGTGGTGGCTATCGGTTCCATCATGATCCCGGCACTGATCAAGGCAGGGTATGATGAAAAATTCTCCCTTGGCTTGATCACTGTTTCAGGATCACTGGGTATCGTCATTCCGCCCTCCATACCCATGATTCTCTACTGCCTGGTCATGAACGTATCCGTATCCAAAATTTTTATGGCCGGCATCATTCCCGGCCTTCTTACGGGTGCAGCCCTGATGGTCTATACCTTTTTTGCGGCCAAAAAAAACAATTGGCGAATTACCGGTAAAGCATCTGCGTCCAAAGTGCTGCGCACGGCTAAAGAAGGCATCTGGGCATTAATTTTGCCGGTCATTGTTTTGGGCGGAATCTATTCAGGCGTATTCACCCCTACTGAAGCTGCGGCGGTCTCTGTAATCTATGCATTGGTCATTGAACTTTTTGTGTACAAGGAATTTAAATTTTCCCAAATCACGGATGTCTGCAGAGAGGGCGCGGTGCTTTCGGCCTGCCTGCTATTTATTCTCTCCTGCGCCATGACATTTATCTGGCTGCTTACGGCAGAACAGATTCCCCAGCAGTTGGCCGACATTATTATCCAACATATTGACAGCCCCTGGATATTCCTGCTCACCGTGAACATTCTGTTTCTCATTCTAGGCTGTTTTATGGACGATGTATCCGCCATGCTGATCCTGGCACCCATCTTTCTTGAGACCCTGACCCGCTACGGCATTGATCTGATTCATTTCGGCGTTGTCATGGTACTTAACATCCAGATGGGCATGCTGACTCCGCCTTTTGGCCTGAACCTGTTTGTGGCATCGGGCATCACCAAGCAACCGCTGGTGAAAATTGCGAGGGGTGTGGCACCGTTTCTGGTCATCATGCTCATCTGTCTGATGCTGGTTACCTATATCCCGTGGCTTTCTTTGGCTCTACCTAAATGGCTGCTGAACTAGAAAGATTAATTTCACTATGGATGAAAAAAGCATATCGGAAAGCATAAAAAACTTAAGAACTGCGCGGCAATTGACGCTCCAGGACTTAGCGGATCGAACCGGCCTGACCAAGGGCTATCTATCAAAGGTGGAGCGGTCAAAAAAGGCACCGCCCTACTCCACCTTGAACAAGATTGCAGCAGGTCTGGACATTGAACTCACCTCCCTTCTTGCCGGGGATGCCTCTCCTGTAAAAGATGTCCGCCTCTTTTTAAGCAAAAAAGAAAAACGGCCCCTGATTCGAGAGACCGATATTTTTGCAGGATATGATTATGAACCCCTGGCCGAAGGAAAACCCGGCAAAAACATGGAGCCTTTTATCATCCACGCCCCCTTTGCTATCAACCGGACCTATACCCACGAGGGGGAAGAAACCATCCATGTGCTGGACGGCCGGCTTGAATTCCATTACGGGGACGAAGTTTATAATCTTAATGTCGGGGACAACATCTACTTTGACTCCATTGTGCCCCATGTAGGTAAAAGCCTCGGCCGATCAAAGGCAAAACTGCTGGTGGTCATATATTTTTACAAAAGAAACAGGTTTTGAAGGCTGTCCCGGTTAATATCCAGAGCAGCCTTTTTCGGTAGTGATACACTAAAAAAACAAAATTATTGAAGGGTCACTTCGCTGAACGGACCGACGGCAGCGAATCTACTTTCGTCCAGACTATCCATAACCTTGGCATCACTGAGCGTCATGCGTTCTTTTTTAATCATTTTTGAGATCACAGTAGACGTTGGGCTGCCGACATTTTTGACATATCGGGCTTCAACTGAAAAATCGTTTTGAACGGGATAACCTTTGATCTGGACAAGGGAAGCCCGGATGGGGTCCAGGGGCCCCTGCCAATATCTAAGCAGGAAGTTTAATTGCCCCAGACGTTCGGCTTCAAGGCCAAGGGTCTTGGCCAATTGCCGGTGAAAATTATCATATTGATCTGCTCCGGGCACGGCATCAGATACCCACAGGTGTTGGCGGACCAATGTAATACTGGCGGCATTTTTTTTTAAATCCCGGGTCTCCAGTTGCAGGTCGGCTTTAATGTATGTGCATGGATATCCGCCTACTGTTTTCGTTTCAGGGTTAATTGTGATGGTGAACACCGGCTCTACAACCTTGTAACGGGCGTTAAGAATCTCGGCGGCCCCTTGCGCCATGGCGCTATCGGCCTGAAGCATTCTTACATGGTGCAGGTTCTCAAACGGCAGGGTCACAATTTTGTTTTTATACCAGTCAATTTCTCGGATGCGGCGTTTTTCCAATAAAAAATGGGTGGTATCCCGCTGTTCTTTGACCTCACCGAAAAACCGCTTCATCCAGCTTCCCGTGTAGCGGGTCTGTTTATCCACCAGCATGGCCCGGGGGGTGTACCCCACCTGAAGTTCGGATTCCTGTTTACCCATGAGGTATTCATCACTTTTGTAATCATGGACAAACAATACGTCACCCAGACAGATTTGGGCAGGCATGGCCCAGGTCAGTGTCAGGCAGATACTCAAAAGTATGACAAATGATTTTATCACCGCTTACAACCCCAACAGCTTTTGGTGAAGATAGGATAAAACGAACATGGTCACCAGCGGAATCCCCAACCCGAAAACCGAGCCCCATAAAATGCTTCCGCTCGGGTCAAACCCATAGGGTTTGGTATAATATAAAAGGAAATTGATGCCGACCCCGGCAAACAGATAGGTATTATACCATCTACGTTTGTTCTTTTCCCAGTTCAGTAATCGTTGGTTGCGTTCTTTTTCTGTTGTCATGATTCCCGCCGTATTGTTTATAAAATACCACCCCTGCCATGGTTCAGGGGTGGCGTGTATTGATTATTCTTCCGGTCTTATATCCAGCGAATATTTCTGGATTACTTCCTCTTTACATGGTTTGGTCATCAGGCTGACGACGATGAAAAAAATAAATCCGACAAATACCCAGTAGAATTGGTGCGGTGTGCTGATTTTATGGGCCGGATCACTTAAGAAAAACCAGTGATAGCTGCCCAGCTTGTACTTTGCATACATCCATGATCCGCAGGATAGCGTTGTCATAACCAAGATGTTGGTGATAGCGGCCGTTGTCGTGGCCCGGGCCCACCAGATGCCCAATATCAGCGGGGGACCAACCGAGCAGAGGATAACAATAAATGCAGCCCCGGAAATATCCAGAACCAGTGCCGGCGGGTTAAATGCAAAGAGCATACACACGAACACGATCAGGATCGTCATAACCCGTGTGGCCTGTACAGGTTTTTCCTCGGGCCATTTGCTGCCGAAGACCTTTCCCATCAGATCCCTGCCCAGCAGAACGTTCAGGACCATGGTCCAGCCCGAGGCCGTGGCCATGGCAATGGCCAGCCCGCCCGCCGCCAGTACCGAAAGCAGGAAGGGGCTTTTCAACCCTTCCACTGCGGCAATCATGGAATAATCGGTGACAGATGCCCCGGAAACGCCGTATGCTGTCTTCATGTGTTTAAGCACAGCCATGGCGTTAGTAATGCCTTCGGTCTGCATAAGGGGATGAAGGGTTTCGATCAATACCCTGGCACCGGTGCCGATAATTACCAACCCGCCGTACATGGCCCCGCCGATGGCAACAGCCCAGAAAACACTGCGCCGGGCAGCTTTGATATCCTGGGTGGTAAAAAACCGAACCACGGTGTAGGGCATGGCGGAAAAACCGAAATGCCACACAAAGAAAAAGCCCACCACACCGGTCCAAGACGCCATAAGGGGATGGGATGCGGCCTCGGAAACATAGGGCATGTTGAAAAAATTGCCGCTGTTTGCCAGAACAGCATCGGTCAGACCGTTCAGCCCACCGAAGTTATAGATTACATACCCTGCGGCCAGAAGCGAAGCAACGGTCATGGCGACTCCCTGAAACGCCGTTGAGATGGTGGTGGCGACCATCCCGCCGAAATATATGTAAGCAAAAACAACAACGGATGCCAGGATAACGGATACATTGAAAGGAATCTGCAGGATGGCCAGCAAAAACAAAGCCGTGCCCACGATTGACAAAATAACATATGCCAGTCCGCCAATCAGTGTGGGGATGCCCGCCACCAGGCGCAGCCACTTGGTATCATAGCGGTCTGCATAGTAATCCGTGAACGATGTCGGGGCATACTTGCGCAGGGGAGCTGCGGTCAGCAAGGTTGCAATAGGCATGCCCCCGATGATGCCTACGAGCGCCCACCAGAACGGGTAGCCTAAAATAAAAATGAACGCCGGCAGCCCCAGAAAACTTGCCGGGCTGAAATATGTGGCGGCCAGGGCCGACCCATTAACGAGGGGACCGACTTTTCTGCCGGCCACATAAAAATCGGACGAATCCATGGACGCCTTACGCGAATACCATCCGATATAAAAAATCACTGCAAAATAGATTACGGAACCTAAAATGACGATTGGATTAACACCCATTACTGCCTCCTTATATATGGCTGCCGATCAATTTTCTTGAACAATATTGGCACCCGCGGGTGCATCCGGTGTCTCATGGTTTTTCCTGGCCGCGATCCTCTCTTCTCTTTTTTCTTCAAATCTGTAGTATAGAAAAGAGATGATGATGTTCATCAACCAGAGGCCGACAATCCAATTATAGGTGTAGCAGGCAGGTACCCCCATGAACTTTTTCAGTGGAAAGCCGGGGATTGTCATCTCCAAGACCATGAAAATGGCAATCCAGCCATACATCAACGCGGTTCCTGCCCAAAATATCTTTGGCATACCCTTAAACATCTGTCGTCCTCCTTTTTAGATTTTCTATGCAGCGCCTGACCGAAAGCCTGAAAATTTTGTTGAGTACACGGCGGACTGGAATTTTAACCTTCGGCATACATGCCGTATTGCGAGGGTTAAAATTTCAAACAACGCCGTAATCTATAAAAGTTACGGTATTCGGTCAGGCACTATGTATGGAATTTCGGGAACCTTTTCCCGACCTCCCTCCCCCTATTTTCTTAACGCCCAGAGAAAACAATAGATCTCAAAGCGTCGAATGAAATTATGTAAAAAATAAACATAAAACAATCAGCTTAAGACTGATTTTCCTGTCCGTGATGGCCCGAGTTGCTTGTAGGTGAACGAAGAAAGGACTGCATAGGGAAAAAACCTACAATAACAGTAAAATCTAAATAGAAAGGCACTGCATAAAATCTGCTTATTTTGAAACGCTGAACCAGAATACGATGCTGTAAATCACAGAGAATAGGAGATCTCAACAGATTTCATACCATGGAATATCGCGATACCACAACCACCATTAATCGATATTTACTATTAGAAGATGCGTCGTTCTCATATTACCCAACAAATCCTGTTGGGGATTGCCAGGACTCGGTTTTGCGTTCAACGGGTGTACGACTATCTTGAAAAATGAAGTTATAAAACAAAATTAATTGTTAAAAGAAGGCTCTACTGTAATTTTAAAACCCACTCAACCCGAAAATACACCGCACGGTTCCCCGACTGTTGTCCGGGGAACATTGCGCTAATTACGAAGTCAGCTTTCAATCATCGAAACCGGTACCCCAATTGTACCGCCTTTTGACAAAATCGAGGGTCAATGTGGTCTCCACAGACGTTACGCCGGAAATTTTCCCCACCTGATTGAGCACCAACTCATTGAGATCTGCCATGGACTCAACGTTAAATTCTGCATCAATGCCGGTTGATGCGCCGCTGGTAGAGACAATGAACCATAATGCGTGAATCTCTTTAAGCTGCGCCGCTACCTGATCAATCCGGCCGATTTCCACATGAACTCTCAGGTGCCCCACCACGTTGAACCCAAGCTTAAGTGGGTTGCTGACAGCCACTATCTGAATAATCTCATCATTAATCAATCTGCTCAAACGGGTTCTTACGGTAGCTTCCGAAACATCAATGGCCTTTGCCATGTCAGTGTTGGATATTCGTCCGTCTTTCTGAAGCAGCTTGATAATTTCACGATCAATTCGATCAAGGGGTTTCGCGTTTTTCATATAATCATCCTAAGTCTATTTACACTGGCATTAAAGTTCATAATTATATGTAATTCGTATATTTTTCAAACTAATTTTCAGATATCGAAAGAGAAAACCTTAAAAAAAATCGAATTTCGAATATTATTTATATTGACATTACAATTCGCTCATTCTACAAAGACAATGATTCGATATTCGTATTTTTTTAAAAAAATACGAATATATACATATTTATTACCTTTAAGCTTAATAAATCGAGATGTCATAATTTAGATAAATTGAAAAACAAGCAGGGAATAATTTCATGAATTTACCAAAAATCAAAAATTACATTGATGGAGAATGGGTTGATTCCGACAGCAGCCGGACCGGTGATATCCGGAACCCTGCCCTTGGAGAAACAATCGCTGTTGTGCCGTACGGTACAAAACAAGATGTAGATATGGCTGTAAATGCGGCAAAAAACGCTTTCAGGGAGTGGAAAGAGACCCCGCCGCTTAGCCGGGCCAGATATCTTTTTCGTCTCAAAGAGGCTTTTGAGGATGAATTTGAGGAAATTGCCCGGGTGCTTACCACAGAACAGGGCAAAGCCATTGATGAAGCCCGGGGCGAAGTGCGCCGGATGATCGAAAATGTCGAACATGCCACCGGCGTAACCACCATGATGACCGGGTATTGTCTGGAAGATATTGCCTCAGGCATTGATTCGGCTCTGTACCGCCAACCCATGGGGGTATTCGGATGTATCGCACCTTACAATTTCCCTGCCATGGTCCCCTGGTGGTTTTTACCCTATGCCCTGGTCACCGGGAACACCTATGTACTCAAACCTTCCGAACAGGTTCCCATGACCCAGAACCGTATCTTTGAGATCATTGATGATGTTGGATTTCCCGAAGGCGTCGTCAACATGGTGAACGGATCCAAGGAGGTGGTAAATGCCATGCTTGACCACCCGGACATTCAAGGCATCTCTTTTGTGGGCTCTACCCCCACGGCCAGATACATTTACGAACGGTGTGGTGCCACGGGCAAACGGGTCCAATCACTGGGCGGTGCCAAAAATATTGTTGCCGTCATGCCGGACGCCAATGTGGATCAGGGTATGCCCTCGTTGATCACCTCTTTTTTCGGATGTGCCGGCCAGCGTTGCCTCTCGGGATCGCTCCTGGCACCTGTGGGTGACAATGCCTTTGCTAACGCATTCATCGACAAATTTATCACTGCCACCCGGGCCATGGGCGTGGGTGATGGACTCGATGAAAAAAACGCAATGGGCCCTGTGATCAGCCAGGCCCACAGGGAACGCATCCTGGAATATATTGAAACAGGTATCCAGGAAGGTGCAGATCTTATCTTAGACGGCCGGGATTTTACGGTCGACGGCTATCCCAACGGTTTTTTTGTGGGCCCAACAATATTTGACAATGTCACGGCTGAGATGACCATTGCCAAAGAGGAAATTTTCGGGCCAGTGGTAAGCATTGTACGCACCCCGACCTTAGACGATGTGATTGAACTGATCAATACCCGTGATTTTGCAAACGCGGCCTGTATTTACACCCAAAATGCCGCCTCTGTTAGGAAACTGCGGATTGAGGCCAATCCCGGTATGATCGGGGTTAACATCGGCATTGCGGCACCCATGAGTTTTTTCCCCTTTGGCGGTTCGGGCAATTCCATGTTCGGCGATATCAAGGGCCACGGCCGGGAGATCTTTCAGTTTTTCACCGACACCAAAGTGGTCATTGAAAGATATTTTTAGGAGAATCCTATGCCCCTGATTAATTTTGGAAGTATTTTAACTTTTGCCGAAGAGATTGAAAACCAGCAACTTAAGTTCTGTCATGCGGCCATGAACCAGCCCCAGTGTTCGGATCTAAAATCAGTACTGCAAACCCTTGGCAAATCGGCACAAAAACGGGTTGCCGAGGTCAAACGTGTGCGCAGGGAAAATGTCACCGAAATGATATTGGAAACCCTTCAAGGGTTTTCCCGTGATCCGTTTGTTCTGGAATTTCCCGATCCAGCCGCCCTGCCCCCAAAAGAGATAAAATCCGCAATCATCCGGATGGACAATCGGGCCGCAGACTACTATGAAAAGGCCGCAGAAAAACTCAAAGGTCAGACTGACGTGGCGCGTGCCCTGAAAAACCTTAAAAAAAAGCACCTCAAAGATTTGAAAATCATTTAAAAGGAAACAATCATGACATCCCCGGTGAACTGGCTTGAGTACGACGTAGAAACCATGGTGGAACACGATAAAAACAGCCTTTGGCACCATTTAAAATCCCACACCATGTTTCAAGAAAAAGAACAGATGATTGTTGTCGGAGGCCAGGGTTTAAAAATTTACGACATCCGGGGCAACGAATATCTGGATGCCACCTCCGGAGGCGTTTGGAGCGTCATGGTGGGGTACGGCAGAGAATCCATTGCCCGGGCCGTTTATGAGCAGTTAACCCAAATGCCCTACTTTGCCGGTGCCTACGGATCAATTCCGGCTATCAAGCTTGCCGCCAAACTATTGGACCTTCTGCCCCACCATGGAAAAATTTACTTTTCCAACTCGGGTTCCGAAGCCAATGAAAAGGCATTTAAAATGGTGCGGCTGGCCTCAAGGGTTTGTAAGCAGCGAAAGGGAAAGTACAAAATACTCTACCGGGATAGAGACTATCACGGCACCACCGTAGCCAACATGAGTGCCTGCGGCCAGTTTGAACGAAAAAAAGGGTTTGGGCCTTTCGTGGATGGATTCTCCGAGGTTCCCCACTGCCTTTGCTACCGATGCCCCTTTGACAAAACCTATCCAGGGTGTAGCATTGACTGTGCCCGGGCTGTGGAAGATGTGATTCTTAAAGAGGGGCCGGATACCGTGGGGGCATTTATTGTGGAGCCCATCACGGCCGGCGGCGGCATTATCCCCCCGGTAAAAGAGTATTTTCCTGTGGTCCAGGAGATTTGTAAAAAATATGGGGTCTGGATCATCATGGATGAGGTGGTATGCGGATTCGGCCGGACCGGAAAATTCTGGGGCTATGAGCATTATGATGTAGATCCTGATATCATCACCATGGCCAAAGGACTGGCAAGCTCCTACGAAGCCCTTTCCGCCACCGCCGTAAAGCAGGAGATCTATGATATCTTCCTCAACGATACATCCAAGCCCGAAGAACAGACCAACTTTTTTCGGGATATCAGCACCTATGGCGGATGTACGGCCCCTATGGCGGCAGCATTAGAAAGCACCCGCATCATTGAAGAAGAAGACCTTGTGGAAAACAGCCGGAAAAAAGGTAAGATTCTTTTTGACCGGCTCAAAGAACTGGCCGCGTTACCGGTGGTGGGCGATGTAAGGGGGACAGGTCTTTTCTGCGGCCTGGAGATCGTTGTTGATAAAGTCAAGAAAACGCCACCCAGCGAACTGCAAATGGCAACACTTATGGGCAATATCCTCGCCGAAAAGGTGATTGTAGGCAGAACCAACAGCAGCCTGCCGGGCATGAATACAACCTTGTACTTTGTGCCCTGCCTCACGGTGTCCGAACAGGAGATCGACATCATGGTTTCTGCAGTTGTCAAAGCCATCAAAAAGACATTTTAGTGGTTATCAGGCTTGGAATAACAGGCTTTATTTCACCATGAAGGTCATGAAGAACATTCCCAAAAAGCAATCTTCATGTGCTTCATGGTTTTAATTAAAATCCTCTTAACTTTATGGATGGGGATTTACCCGGACTGTTTTGCCGTCATCCCCAGGATCTTAACCTCAATCACGGCTGTTTTAGCCAGATCGTCCGGATCAAATTCATGGGTGCGGGAAGAGTATTGGGACATGATACAATTCAAGCCTTTGATTTTTTCTTCCGGTTCAACAAGGATACGTGCTGTTCCTTCACCAATAATGCTGTTATAGGATGTACCCCAGTTGCAGGCAGCTGGGTGTTTATTTAACTTATTAAATTCATCAAACTCAAAGCAGACCTGTGCGTTGGCAGCCAGGATATCGAGCTTGCGGCCTGTATCAGCCCCGTGAAAATATAAAAAAGGCGGATTATAACCGAAATGCAAAGGCACCACATAGGGCTTCCCGTTGTCAGACAGGCCTAATCGACAAACTTTAGCCTGTTTTATAATACTGTCAATCTGATCCTGATCAATTATCTGCTTTTCTTTTCTGCGCACAGTACCTCCTGCTTTAGCCGCATAAATTCCTGTTCACCCGCCCCGATGACCCCCAAAGGCCGATTGACCTCGTCATGACAGTCGGAACCACCGGTGACTAGCAGGTCATATTTTTGGGCCCAATCCAGAAGCAGGACCTTATGTTCCGGTGAATGGCCCGGATAATGGACCTCAAGACCTTTGACACCGGCGTCCAGCATCTCCGGCAGCAAACGGGCCACGGTCTCTACAGGAGGCAGAACCTCCTTGTAATGCCCTTCCCCAGGATAGGAACCGGCAGCCGGGTGAGCCAGCACGCCAACCACAGGCTCGGTTTTTAGAAATCCCTTGACCTGATCAAGATCCACCCCCGAAGGCAGATAAGCAGGACTGTCATTGCCGATGATCTGGGTAATGGTGTCTTTGTCCGAAATCCCTAACTTTTCGTCCAGAGCCATAGCAAAATGGCGGCGGGAGGCATTATCAGAGTATGCAGCAATATCTTCAAAGGTAATCTCCCTTGACAATAAAGCAGATTCACCGCCAGGCCCGAACACCTCGTTGATCTTCTCAATCCTTGCCCGGACCAAAGCCTCTCCTCGTCCTTGGGCCAAAAGGGCTCTGAACCGCTTAACAAACCCCGAATCGTTTAAAAGCGTATTTGAAAAATAGGTCAGCACATGCAAAGTGCCCGTAAAAAAGGCCCGCTTGAAACGCACGGAAATCTCAACACCCGGAAAGACCTCTATACCCTCTTTTTTCCCCGCATCCAATGCAGATTCAAGTCCATCCAGTGTATCATGGTCAGTAACACCGATAACCTTGATACCCATGCCCGCAGCCCGGGCCACCAGATCACCCGGGGGAAAATCCCCGTCAGATGCTGTGGTGTGATTGTGCAAATCTGCAAATATCTCTGTCATTGATTGTCTCCTGTGATTAAAAGGTCATCTAATTTATACAATATTATTTAATTTATCATAAGCAATAGTTGGACAGGTATATTTTCTTTTTTTAACCATTTTGTAATATTTTATTTAATTTTCATAGATTAAATGGTAGAAAGGACAGCTATTATAAGTTGGCGTCATAGCCGGTTTCAAGCATTGGAAATCCTTGGCAATTCATATTGCTATTCGGGTCAAATTGCTTTATCGGCTGAAGAATAAAACAATATTGTCACTTTTTAGAGATCACAGCCGGTCTGCAGCCTGTCATACAAACAATAGAGACAAGCCTTTGAACGTTGACAATCCATAAACATCTGGACTTAATTACCTATGGACCCTTTACAAACCCTTGGGAAAATCACTTCTCTCACTCAGGCCCTAAATCTGTTCGCATCAAAACTTGACAGCACACAATCAGCAAAAATTACCAAGATTAAACACCCGGATGTACTGGTCCGTATTGCCAACGCCATTGCCCTATGCAGGCCGTCAAACGTATTTATCAATACCGGATCAGACGAAGACAAGGAAGCTATTCGAAAAATTGCCCTTGAAAAGGGAGAGGAAAGTGCCCTTGCCATGGACGGGCACACCATTCATTTTGATTTGGCCGGTGAGCAGGGAAGAATCGTGGACCGCACCTATTACATTGCCGAACCCCAGGATTTGGTATCCAGCCTTGCCAACCGCATGCCCCCTGAAGAAGCCGCAAAGCAGATTGAAAACAATATGGCCGGGATCATGGAAAATTTAACTATGATTGTGGGGTGTTACATGAGAGGGCCTGTGGGGTCTCCGGCAGCCAACCCTGCCTTGGAACTGACATCTTCAGCCTATATATCCCACAGCGCAGAACTGCTTTACCGAAACGCCTATAATGATTTTGACCGGGAGGTTGAGCAAAAGGGATATTTTTTCACCAATGTACACTCCGAGGGGTTGAACCGGACCGAGGATCTTCCCCAGGCCCGAGTGTTCATGGACCGAAAATATCAGACCACCTATGCCTGGAAATGCACATATGCAGGCAACACCCTGCTGCTTAAAAAGGGCAATCACAGATTTGCCGTGGACAAAGCCGTTTACCAGGACCGGGGTAGAGAGTTATCCGAACATATGTTTATTACCGGCATCAACGGGCCCGGTGGCCGGACCACCTGGTGTGCCGGCGCAGCTCCGTCCGGATGTGGAAAAACCACTACAGCAATGGCCGGAAACGTATTTATCGGCGATGACCTGGCCCAGATGTGGATTGCCGAAGATGGGAGCATCCGCACCATAAATCCGGAAAACGGGATTTTCGGCATTGTGGAGGGGATAAACCATGACGGGGATCCTTTGTTAATGAAAGTATTGCGGCAGCCCGGTTGCGAAGTAATCTGGTCCAATGTGCTTATGGACGAAAATCTTAAACCCCACTGGGTTGGCAATATGGAACCATCCCCCAAAAAAGGAATCAACTTCCAGGGCGAATGGTACCAGGGAAAAACCAACGACAAGGCACAGCCCATACCCATATCCCATCCAAACTCCAGATGCACACTGGCCTCAGACAACCTGGACAACTACTCTTCCCAAGCCGCTAACCCCGAAGGGGTGGTGACGCGGATATTCACGTATTCCGGCAGAGATGCGGACACCATGCCGCCGGTGTGGGTTGCACAAAATCCAGATGCCGGTGTGGTCATCGGTGCCTGTATTGTATCTGCAACCACGGCCACAGAGGTCGGGGTCTCAGGCATTAAACGCGCCCCCTGGGCCAACGCCCCTTTCATCCCCGGTGCGTTAGGCGACTACATGGATGCACAATTCAAATTTTTCAATAATCCGGACATTAAACAACAGTTTAAACCGGTTATGGCTGGCCTGAACTATTTTCTGACCCACCAGGCCAGGGGCGGTGATTCCAGCAAGCTTCTCGGAGAAAAACGGGATGTCAAAGTATGGCTGGCATGGCTGGAACGATACGCCCACAACGAAGTTGGATATCTGTCCACCCCCATCGGCAACCTGCCCTGTTACAAGGATCTGGCAGAACTGTTCAAGTCAATTATTGATAAAGAATACCCCAGAACCCTTTATGACATGCAGTTTGCCCTATACACGGAAAAAATCATCCAGCGCATCGAACTTCAGGAAACAGCATATGCAGAAGAAGAGAACCTTCCCAAAAAACTGTTTGAAATCCTTGACGAACAAAAATCGGCCCTGCTGCATCTGAAAAAAAAAGCAGGGAATGTTATCATACCGGATTATTTTGAAAATTTGATTTGAGACCAAATACCACCAGGTTTCAACAAATTTATCCCGGTACACTTTGTATAAGATCGTCTGTATAACCGACACAGATCTTTAAACTTTCGTTGTGGGCCTGAGCCTGGGTGTTGATAGACTAGGCGGCCCATGACTGCAAAAAACTTTACCTGGGTTGATTATAGCCTCCTATCCCAATCTTGCTGTTGCCTACCCCCTCTCATTTTCTCTATGGTCTGGAAAAAACACGCCTTAGAAGGAACAAACACGTAACTCCCGTTTTGTAAAAATGATGGGCTTAGCCCACATTTTTTATTTCACCACACAAAAGAATAGCATTTCAATTCAATTTAATTGAAGAATAAGCCAATGAAGGATTATTTTCAAAATTTTGATTATGAGTCTTGAAAAAGGGCTAATACCGGATGTATCTTAAATATTGCCCTAAATTTTAGGTTTTAACCGGTTTTAAGCAACAAAGATGGCAAGGTATCTTTACATTTTTTATTCATTTTAAATAATTGTATACAATTGCACACCGGTTTTCCACTTGATTTTAGGCCAACGTTCAATATATAAATGCATTTATTTAATTTATTAGAGAGGACAATTTTCATAAATTTTTTTTAACAATCCTTTAAATTATTTTTCACAACCAAAGAAGGAGAATAATAATGGCTAAAATAGTGCATCGTGAGGAAATGGCCCAAGGGACCATTATCCTCAACGAAATAGACGCGCCCCGCATATCCAGGAAGGCCAAACCCGGTCAGTTTGTCATTCTGCAGGCAGACGAGACCGGCGAACGTGTCCCATTGACCATGGCAGACACAAATCCTGAAAAAGGAACGATTACCATCATTTACATGGTTGTCGGCAAATCCACTGCCCGGTTCAAGGATCTTAAGGTTGATGATGAGTATTATGCACTTATTGGTCCTTTGGGTGCGCCCACCCATATTGAAAAGTTAGGAAAAGTCGTCTGTGTTGGCGGCGGAACCGGTATTGCCGTACTGCACCCCATCGCACGGGCACTTAAGGAAGCCGGTAATGAAGTTACCGCTATCTTAGGCTCCAGAACTTATGATTTGCTCATTCTGGAAGACAAGATGCGCCAAGCGTCCGACACTCTGCATATCTGTACCGATGACGGTTCCAAGGGACACCACGGATTTGTTACGGATATACTTAAAGAGACCATTGAAAAAGAGGATATTGCGCTTGTTGTGGCCATCGGCCCTATTCCCATGATGAAATTTTGCAGCATGATCACCAAAGACAAAGGTGTCAAGACCATGGTCAGCTTGAATCCTATCATGGTGGACGGCACAGGCATGTGCGGCGGATGCCGGGTATCCATAGGAGGAAAGACGAAATTCGCCTGTGTGGACGGCCCTGAATTTGACGGTCATCAGGTTGATTTTGATGGACTTGCCAAACGGCTTGCGTCTTACACTGAAGTTGAAAAACAGTCCTTGGATGCTTACAACCAATGTCAATGCAATACAAAATAATGCGCCCGTTTCAGGGATACATGGAGGAATAAATGGCTGATAAAAAAGTGAAAGTTGACCGGGTAGTGATGCCTGAACAAGATCCGGACGTCCGGCGCAGAAATTTTGAGGAAGTTCCCCTAGGACTTTCTGAAGAGATGGCAATAACCGAAGCAAAACGCTGTATTCAATGTAAGAAACCCGCTTGTATGGGTGGATGTCCTGTTTCCGTAGCCATTCCTGAGTTTATTAAATTTATAGCTGACGGTGATTTTAGCGCTGCTGCCAGAAAACTGTGGGAACGAAATGCCCTTCCCGCGGTCTGCGGCAGGGTATGCCCCCAGGAAGAACAATGCGAAGGCCAATGCATTCTAGGCAAAAAAGGAAAACCGGTTGCTATTGGATACCTGGAACGCTTTGCGGCGGATTGGGAGCGTAAAAACGGCACAGGTGAAGTACCTGCTGTGGCAGAAAAAACCGGCAAAAAAGTGGCCGTCATCGGTTCCGGTCCCTCCGGCCTGACTGTTGCAGGCGACCTTCTGGTCAAGGGTCACGATGTTACCATCTTTGAAGCCTTTCACAAACCCGGAGGGGTTTTGGTATACGGTATCCCCGAATTCCGGCTGCCCAAAGAAATAGTTGCCGCTGAAGTGGCCACCTTAGAAAAGATGGGTGCCAACATTGAATGTAACACCGTGATTGGTGCCACCGTCACCATAGACGAACTATTTGCCGAAGGCTATGACGCCGCATATATCGGCGTGGGTGCAGGGCTTCCCAGATTCATGAACCTGCCCGGCGAAAACCTCATCGGTATTTATTCTGCCAATGAATACCTGACCCGGACCAACCTAATGAAAGGCTACTTGTTCCCACAATACGATACACCCATTGCCCGGGGCAAAAATGTCGTTGTGCTTGGCGCCGGCAACGTGGCTATGGACTCTGCCAGAACCGCCATGCGTTTAGGTGCAGATTCCGTCAAGGTTGTCTACAGACGTTCCAGGGATGAAATGCCCGCAAGAAACGAAGAACTGCACCATGCAGAAGAAGAGAAAATTGAATTTGTCCTGCTGACAAATCCCACCAAATTCTATGGTGATGAAGACGGTAGATTGACCGGCATGGAGTGCGTCAAAATGGAACTGGGCGAACCTGATGCTTCCGGTCGCCGCCGGCCTGTAGTCATAGAAGGCAGCGAGTTCAACATTGACTGCGATCTGGTTGTTGTGTCTGTTGGATCCAACGCCAATCCGCTGCTGACCAATTCTACACCGAATCTGAATCTAAACAAATGGGGCAATATCATTGCAGACCCCATCACTGGAAAAACGTCCAGAAAAGCGGTCTGGGCCGGTGGTGACATCGTGACCGGTGCTGCCACGGTTATCCTTGCCATGGGTGCAGGACGTGCTGCAGCCAACTCCATGCACGATTATCTGACTATTGGCTGGTAATTTCCAGCGACATCGTATTTGAACGCAAAGTGACCCGTTACGGTTGCAAATCAGCATCCGGGCGACAATGCGTCCAAATACGTTTTTTTTGCGCTTAGCCGACTGTTACATGAGGCAAAGTTGGGAATCCATAAAACGCAAAAGGCGACCCGGATATAAATATCCGACCTCGCCTTTTGCGTTTTTCAGCTATGGGTTACGGCTGATCGTTGGCTTTAAATCAGGGTATCCCCTGGGTGAAAATATTAAAATGTACCCAGTTACGCTTAAATTGTTATTGTTCGTGGATTCATAAACGTTTGCTGACGGCAAGGCCACCAAACATAATAGAAGGCCGAAAGCCCTTCACTGCTACTCAGGCTTGATAAACACTTTATGATCCACCAAGGACAGGGAATCAATCTTTCCTTTTATAAATTTCTGCTCACCAAAAATTGACACGAGACGAATCCCCTCTTCTTCGGGTTCGACTTTGTCCACCGCCTCTAGAAGCAGAGACTCCTGCCCACTCTTGTCCACGAGATATGCATTGGCTTCACACATAATATGAACTCCTGATCTTTAGATCTTTTACAGTCAAAGGGCATCTTCCATATTTTACTTTTGAAAGACACGCCTAATAAATTACAGTATACAGGTAATCAGACTCAATTACACCTAAAACCTGCAGTTGTTATGTTAGGGGAAAATAAGCATCCAATAATTCATCAACCAGCTGAGGCAAAGGCGAGCCCACCATCCCCACAATGGCAATATTCTCCTGGGTCAGAGGTAAAAGGACCTTTTTTGCCTGGGAACATGATACGGCTTCGGCCATCTGGGGGGTCACCTCTCCCATCATGGCATGGGGCATGATAATCCCCACCGTGCCGATTATCATATCAGCGCTTTTAACGGTCTGCACAATGGCGTTGGTACCGGAAGCGCCCTTATTGGCACGGGCTTTAAGCATCTGGGCAGTGGCAATGGCATTGGTGCCAAGGGCGATCACCTCAACGGATTCCTCAAACCGCTCTTTGATCCGTTTAATTACTGTTGATCCGATACCGCCACCCTGACCATCGATAACACACACTTTTTTCATCTTTTTTCCTGTTAAATTACAAGGCAGACTTGGTCCCAGACCGCTTTAGCTATGTTTTCCACAGAATCATTGCCATTTATTACAGCCACGCGCTCCTGGTGCTTCAAGCGGTGAAACGCTGCCAAATAATTTGCCCTCACACGCTTCATGATATCTATTTTCTCATAAATTTCAAGATGTTTTCTGTTGGATTGAAGCCGTTTCAGGCAGATTTCGGGGTCCACATCAATAAACAGGGTGATATCCGGTTTTAAAATATCAGCATTGAGCCGATTGGCCTGGATCACCCATTCCATATCCATATACTGGCTGTGATAGGCATAGGAAGAAAAATAATACCTGTCACACACCACGATTGTACCGTTATCCACCATCTGCCGGATACCGGTTTCAGGGTCCATCAGATGTTCGGTGCGGTCTGCCGCAAAGAGGCTTGCAATGGTTCGCTGATCCGCAGGAAGAGTGCCGGACAGCATTCGCCGGATAAGCCGCCCAACCGGCCCGTCTGTGGGTTCGCATGTGGCAAGAACCTTTGCCCGCATTGACGCCATATGCTTACAGAGCAATTCTACCTGGGTGGTTTTGCCCGACCCGTCAATGCCTTCAAACACTACAAACCTGCCTTTGTTCGCTTTTTCCAAACTCACTTCCTTGATACGATAAACTGGATACAACAAAATAAACCCGGCAGAGCCCGGTAACCGGGCCCTGCCGGGCTGATATATATCTAACCCCCCGAAGAAGGGATCAGGTTTAAGACTCGCTGTGACAACCGTTACAATTCACAGGGGCTGCCTTGGGAAGATCCGCTTTATCTATCTTACCTTCAGCCATAGCTGCCCGGCGTTTCTTGTCGACATCCCGGTGACAGGTTATGCAAACATTGTGGTAGGCTGCCAGGTAATACATCACGTTTTCTTCGTTCTTGATGTTTCTGGATCCTGAGGGTTCAGTTTCATTGTGGCATGAGGAGCATGCTTCAACGTCGCTCTCTCCGTCCCAATCATGGTGGCACTCTTTACAAGCAAACTGAAAATGAAGTCCGTGGGGAAATCCGACAGCACCCTTTTTGGCTTCAACCTCTTCGGGAGCTTTTATAGTGATGATACCAAGGGGTATTGACAGGGCTTCATCACTATCTACAACCTCGGAATGAGGATCAGGATGGCATCCGGCGCAGGCAACAGGACCTGTAACAATGCTCTTTGAACCAGCGGCTTTTTGCTGGTCAGCCTCATTTCTGTGGCAGTCACGGCATGCCTGGTGATAGGCACCAACCAAGGACTTTACGCCGTTTTCCGACACATCATCCTGGCCGGGCTTCGGCGCCCAGAAATTTTCATGGCAACCACTTGTCCCGCAACTTTTTATGGCTCCGTTTCCGTCCCAATTGTGATGGCACTCTTGACACGCATAGGAAAAATGAACGGAATGGGGAAAATTAACCGGAGACAGTGTGGCCTTATAGTCGACATCCTGGGGAGCCTGTAAGGTCATGGTGCCGGTAGGGAGCTCAAATGTGGCTTCAGTGTCCTTAGCAAAGGCACCGCCTGTTAAAACAAAAGCAAAAGCAAACCAGGGTACTGCAATGAGAAATAATCGTTTCATGATCCCTCTCCAAAAAAAAGCTGTTATGTCAGATTGTACCTGATGTGACCGGGATATTACAAATTGTCCGGCCCTTAATATCACATAAACACTATTGCTGATTTAATGCGCTCGTACATAAAGTTGTCTTTGTATATTAATTAATGTTTATAAAATCAACCTGAAATTTGGCCATCAGGGGTAAAAATCCATTCTGCGCGCTAAAAAAAACACCGCTCATTTTTTCAACAAAAATGTAACCCTTCTAAAACATTGATTAATTTTCTTTATTTCTACGAATTCAATCTCTTTTTGCAGTTACGAACAAACCGGCAGAATAAGGGCAGCATGCCGTCACTTTTTTGCATGAGCAGTTCCGGGTGCCACTGCACAAGATCAATGGGTAAAGATTCATGTTCTGCACCCTCAACGACGCCGTCCGGGGCCCAAGCCGTGATTCGAATGCCCTTGCCCGGGGCATCAATTGACTGGTGGTGCCGGGAGTTGATGCGGATGGATTCACCAAACAGACGGTACAGCCGGGAACCCGGATCAAAGCGAACGTCATGATCTGTGCCAAAGGAAAATACTTTCTGCATGTGATCAATACCTGATTCAGGCCGTTGGCTTGGGATATCCTGGACCAGGGAACCACCTAACGCCACATTTGCCACCTGAGCCCCTCTGCAAATACCCAGGATCGGCATATGCAGTTCCACTGCCAGAGTCACTAAAGCGACCTGAAAAGTATCAAGTTCCGGATCACTTGCCCTGCATGCCGGGTGCATTTCCTGATTAAAAAATCGGGCATCCATGTCCAGACCGCCAGGAAGAATCAAACCACTGACACGGGACAGCATCAAGGCCACCATCTGTTCATCTCCGGTGGGCGGCAGAATAACAGGCACCCCCCCGACCCGCTGAATACAATGGCTGTATACCACGGGAACGCTAGTGATAGTCTGGCCGTTTTTATTTTGTTCCGTATTGGCGGCAATGGCGACAAAAACCGGCATATCAAATTCTCCACTGATTCTATAATCATAAGCCGAATGCAAAGCTCAATGAACCTTTCATAATAAAGTCCGGGTAAGCTACTCAGATCATTCAACCATTGTTGCGGGCTAAGCTTGGTAGTTGATATGTCAGATCAGCCCATGGCTGTTATAAAGCAAGATGGTAATGTGTTAAACTATTTTTTTTTGATCCAAATCATATTTTATTCCTGCCCGTGGAAAAAGCGTTGCATTCAAGATCGTAACAGCATAGGCATCAGACTGTAAAAAAACGTATTGTTATGCTATAAACAATAGACGTTTTTAGTGCGTTGTTTCACATTACCTGGAGATAAAATATGGCGCGAGGAGCAGGCGGGACTGATGGGGGGTCAGGGCGTTTTTTTATCGGTCTGATCATGATGATCGCAGGCGGATATCTTTTTCTGGATGCAGTCAAAGTAAGTTATGGATTTAATTTTGGCATGCGTCTTTACAGCATTGGCGGATTTCATCTAACCAGTGGAATGGTTCTTATTCCTCTAATGTTTGGTATCGGTCTTATTTTCTACAATGCAAAAAACATCATTGGATGGATTCTTACCGTCGCCACCTTGATCATGCTCGTTTTCGGCATTATTTCAAGTATCCATTTTCGGTTGCGGAGTATGTCGGCTTTTGAGCTTATCACCATCCTTGTCCTGGGCATTGGCGGCATCGGTCTATTTCTAAGCTCACTTCGCCCCAGCAGATCAAAGGGATAAGGGATTTTCAATATTTTGCATCTGTAAATGGCCTTTTTCTAAGCGTTTTTGATAACGGCTTTTAAACGGGTCATTTTGGGCTGGATCTTGAACGATTCAGGTACCTGTGAAAAATCGGATTCCAAAACGGACAAGGCTTTTGCCGCAACGGAAACTGCTGCTCTTTTCCTGTCATACGTCAGTAATTCAAATGTACCTGCAGTGCGTATCATTGCCTGCAGGACCTTTTTTTCCTGCCCCTTAACAGCCCTGTAGTTTTGTTCGAGCCATTCATGACATTCAAAAAAAAGAGCTTCATCCCATAGCAGGCTGGCAACGGCATAAATATCGGCACCTAAAAGCGGATCTGCAAATATTTGTGTCAGAACACCGGAATATTGGTCATACCGGGCTTTGATGTAACGTTGGGCCGGATCGGGCAATGTTTTTTGACCCAACTTTGAAATCGCCTGGACAACAGGTGCCGGATCGCCTTTATGCAAAGCGCCAACAAATGCACTTCCCAAAAAATTTCGAACATCCCGGTCTGTCCGGTCTTCAAACGGATTGAATCGTATTTTCATCATAATGAGCACTCATACCTGAAAAAGGGATAATTTTTCAAGGGAAAGGATTATTTTATTTTCTCCAGCCTGCTTTTGTTATGGGTTAAGGCTTAGTGTTAATAGGCTATGCCTACCCATTGTTGTTAGAGAATAAAAAGGAAGGCCTACCAGTAAAACCCTTGAGCATTATCCTCAATTAGCGTATTTTATCTTACTGGTTTAAGAGGGATTTGATTCGGGGGATATTGACACGATCCGGTCTTTAGACACTTTTTAAAAAAACCGGACAAACAAACGAGGTTCTCATGGCAAAAAAAATCATTATTATCGGTGCGGTGGCCCTGGGCCCCAAAGTGGCCAGCCGCCTCAGACGGCTTGATTCCGATTGTGAAATCACTATGATAGATAGAGACAATTTGATCTCATATGGCGGATGCGGCATTCCTTATTATATCGGCGGGGACATCGGAGAACTCGAAGAGTTGTACTCCACCACTGCCCATCACGCCAGGGATCCGGAATTTTTCCGCACCGTCAAAGGCGTTAATGTTCTTACCCGGGTGGAAGCCATCGGCATTGACCGCAGAAAGAAACTGCTCAAAGTTCGTCACCTTGACGACGGTACCGAATCTGAAATGCCCTATGACAAGCTGGTCATCGGTACAGGCGGCACGCCCTTTACTCCGCCTATTCCCGGTGCAGATTTACCGGGCGTATATCCGGTATCCAACCTCCACCATGCCCACACCATTAAAGAGTTAATCAGTAAGGGTGCCGTGGGCAGTGCCGTGGTCATCGGCGCCGGTGCTATCGGTGTTGAAATGGCCGAAGCCCTGACCGATTTATGGGGCGTGGAAACCACCCTTGTGGAGATGGCCCCCCATATACTGCCGGTTGCCATCGGCCCCAATATCGCTCTTATTGCGGAAAAAGAGCTCGAAAACAATGATGTGGGTGTCAAAATCGGTGCCCAGGTTACCAAAATCCTTGGGGATGCTGAAACCGGCGTTACCGGAGTTGAGGTCAGCGGCGAAGTGATTGAATGTAATCTTGTGATCATGGCCGTAGGCGTTCGTCCCAACACAGGATTTGCGGCAGAAGCTGGTCTGGCTGTGGGCCGGGGCGGCTCTTTGATCGTGGATAAAAATTTAAGGACGACCGACCCGGATATTTACGCAGGCGGTGACTGCATTGAAGTGCGCAATCTAGTATCCGGTGACCAGCTGCCCATGCCATTGGGCTCCCTTGCCAACCGCCAGGGCCGGATCATCGGCACCAACATATTCGGCAAGAATGCCCAATTTGACGGCACTGTGGGCACCTTCTGCATCAAAGTATTCGGCATGGGCGTGGCCACCGCAGGCCTGACCAGCCACCAGGCCAAGATGGCCGGGTTTGATCCGGTTCACTCTGTGGTCGCCCAGTTTGACCGTGCCCATTTCTATCCCGACTCAAAATTTTTGTTTGTCCAGCTCATTGCCGACCGTAACACCCGCAGGGTATTGGGTGTGGAAGCCATCGGCGAACAGATTGATTCGGTTAAATCCAGGGTAGACGCGGTGGTACCGTTGCTGCACAAAGGCATGAATTTGGATGAGGTCTGCACCCTTGAAGTGGGCTATGCGCCGCCCTTTGCATCTGCCATGGATGTGATCAACAATGCCGGCAATACACTTGATAATATTCTGGATGGAAGGAACACCCCCATTGACTGGCCCGAATTTATTGAACAGTTCGAAAAAGGCGAAATCACGGTGGTGGATTTAAGAGAGAGTGTGGAAGCCCAGCCGTTTATTGACAAATACGGCGCAGACCGCTGGATACACCTGCCCCAGCCTGAATTGCGCGAACGATTTAATGAACTACCCAAAGATAAAGAACTCTGCCTTTTCTGCGGTACGGGCGCAAGATCTTTTGAATGCCAGATCATCCTGAACCAGAAGGGATTCACCCGTGTTAAAAATCTTCAGGGTGGATATGCCATCATCAGGGTCACTGATCCGGATTTCATTCCACCGGGAGGATAACCCGTTAGATCCATGAGTTACAATTCAGTCTAAAGGAATCTAATAAATTATGCCGCCCTTCCATTGAGGGTGGCTTAAAAACAACCAACGACAAACCGATCAATTCTATAAGTGATATGGCAAGGGCGGAAGATCCTGTTGCGGGAAGCTATGTGAATTTCTCAGCATAAGCATAATGCCTGGTAATCAAAAAGCCCCGCTGAATTTCAGCGGGGCTTTGATCTTTGATTGCCGGTAAAACGGCATAGCGATTTGGTCTATTTTTCCCAGAAACGCATGGTGCCGTTTTGTGCAAAGCTAAGATGCATTTTGTAGCATTCGTCCAGCAGCTGAGGCTCATGGTGGCCGCCAGTTGCCTTGGTGGCGCGATCAAGATAATCGTACATATAATCTTTGTAAGCCGGATGTGCACATTTATCGATGACAACCTTGGCGCGATCAACAGGCGCCAGGCCACGCAGGTCAGCCAGACCCTGCTCGGTAACCAGGACATCAATATCGTGCTCGGTGTGGTCGACGTGGGGAACCTTGGGCACAACACCGGTGATGCCGAATTCATCATTCTTGGTGGCACGACAGGAGGGGCAGTGCATCATGGATATGTAAGCGTTACGGATAAAGTCACCGGAACCGCCGATACCGTTCAGCATGCGGGTACCGCCTGCGTGGGTGGAGTTGGCATGTGCATACATATCAAATTCAAGCGGTGTATTCATGCCGATGACGCCCGCACGACGAATGAGTTCCGGATTGTTGGAAACCTGCTGCGGACGCATCATAACCATTTTCTTATAGGTTTCAAAATTTTTCCACCAATCAACAAATGCATCGTTGGACAAGGACAGTGACGTACAGTTGATATATTCGCATTTACCCGAATCAAGGAAGGGCAGGAAGGTATCCTGCAACACCTCGGTGAAAACGGTCAAATTCTCAAAGGGACTTGCGGTCAGGCCACCCACAACGGCGTTGGCAATGGAGCCCACACCGGATTGCAGGGGAAGCAGGTTCTTGGGCAGACGCCCGGCCTTCACTTCAGCCTGGAAGAAATCAACGATATTGTCGGCAATGGCCTGGGCCACATCATCGGTACCACGAAGCGCACGACCATTGTCGGGCAGCTTGGATTCAACGATGGCGACAATCTTGCTCTTGTCCGTCGGTACCCAGGGTGTACCAATACGCTGACGCAGATCAGTCACCGGATAAATTTTACGGTACGGCGGCAGATCGGTTAAAAGGATGTCGTGCATGCCTTCAAAGGAGGGCAGACCGGTATTAATTTCGACAATAATTTTGTCGGCAACATCAATGATTTCAGGCGCGGCACCCACGGCACCGGTAAGAATAATGTCACCGTTCTCGGTAATGGCGGATGCTTCAATAACTGCCAGATCAAGCCCGCCGCCCTTATCCATGGTATAAAAACCGTATTTCAGATCCTGAGGGAACATGGAAAGGTGTTTATCACCCATGCGAATCTGGCCGCTGTTGATGGCTTTGCCCAGATTTTTACCTGTCTGGTAGGGCCAACGACGGTCGATCATGTTTAATGTGGCCATGCGGTCCTCAACCTCGGCACCGACAGACGCACCGATAAACAGGTTGAGTCTTAACTTGCCTTGCAGATTGTTTTCCTCAACGTGGTCGCACAGTGCAATGGGCACAACTTTCGGATAGCCGACCGGGGTAAATCCGGACATACCAACATTCAGACCATCTTCAAAGTACTGGATACATTCTTCAGGGGTTTTTACTTTGCTAAGCAGCTCTTTGCAACGTACGCGTTCCTCTAATGTAGACATACGCTCTTACTCTCCTTCATTGAATTTTACTTACGTACTTACGGGTGACGAAGAAATTCCCCTTTGAAGCAGCCTTAATGCATCGACCACCTAACTAAATACCGGGGAACCGCGCCAGTTAAAGGGCCATACCGAAACAGGGTTTCAATAAAATAATTCTTAGGAGAGGGTTATATAATGCGTCAGCGAGCATAGTCAAGAAAAATTTTTTTGACTCATTCATGGTAAAAACAGCCATTTATAAAAAAGTATGTCCGTCCTAAACAACGCTATAAATTTTTATTGAAATTTAAGTGTCGTTCTTAATTGGTCAAGTTTGCGTAAAGTTGTCATTAAAAAAAAAATAATTTGAATCCGAACGCTTTTTTTTTTAGACTAAAAACATTCATACAGTTCCCATATCCAAAAAAAAAATTGACTATCGGAGAAACAATGGAAAAGACAACTTCAGACCAACTTCTAAATTTTACGCAAGCAGACAATCCGGACAATCAGAGCAAAGCGGGGGGCAGTCTGGAAGATAACTTCAAAACGTTGACGGATACGCTGCCCATCGGCATCATTTTGACTTCAGTGAAAGGTGAAATTATAAATGTGAACCCTGAAGGTCTCAATATATTAGGTCACAGTTCAGTGGAGGATCTTTCCGGCACCCCTATTCAGTCATTCTATTATAATAAAGAAGACCGAGACATTTTTTTAAAAAAAATTGATACAGGGCGAGTCCGCGATCTGGAAGTACGATTTCAAAAATGTGACGGCAGCGCAATCTGGTGCTCCATGTCTTCCGTAATCCAGGAAAACAGCCCCAGGGGACGTTATTTTATCACCTCACTTTTGGATATTACCCGGAGAAAGGAGATGGAGGAAGAAAAATCGGATCTTTTGATCCAGTTAACCCAAACCGATAAGCTGGCCTCCATTGGACAGCTTGCTGCCGGCATCGCCCACGAAATTAACAATCCGGTAGGATATGTCACCAGTAACCTGAACTCTCTTGAAGAGTACCTGTCCGATATTCGAAAGCTCATTGAACTGGATCAAACGCTGATCAAAGGCCTGGGTGACATTAGCCTCCCTGAAAAATTGAAAAAAATGACCGAGGCAGCACATGAATATGCGCGGGAAATTGACATTGACTTTCTTCAGGAAGATATGGATGAGCTCATAAAAGACTGCATTGACGGACTGGAGCGAATCAAAAAAATCGTTATAGATTTAAAGGATTTTGCCCATCCCGGTAAAAAAGACATTGAAACCGTTGATATCAATGCCGGTATTGAAACCACGCTGAATGTGGCGGCCAATGAATTAAAATACAAAACAACCGTGCATAAAGATTTAGGTAATTTGCCCTTGATCAAAGGCATCCCCCAGCAGCTTAATCAGGTTTTTTTGAACATACTTGTAAACGCAGCCCAGGCCATTGAAGAAAAAGGTGAAATCCGAATCAAGACGTGGCAGAAAAACAACAACGTATTTCTTGCAATTTCAGATACCGGCTGCGGCATCGACCCCCAAAATATATCTAAAATTTTTGACCCTTTTTTCACCACAAAGGAGGTGGGCAAAGGGACGGGGTTAGGTATGAATATCGCATATAACATCATTCAGCAGCATGGTGGTACCATTACCGTTAAAAGCGAAATAAACAAAGGGACCACCTTTACCGTCAAGCTGCCCGTTCCCGAAGACACAAAATAAACCCTTTACGCCTAAATCGTCCGGTCAAAGCAGACAGGGTCATGGCATAAATTTTGTCATCTATTGGTATATCGAACGCCACCTGGCCGGTTTGCGATTCAAACACGGGGGACATTTTTTTCATCACATCTTTTGAAAAATAATCCGCCAGACAATTTCCCACGCAGATCATGCGGTCATTTATTTTTAATTTTTCAGCCTGACGGTTGATCAATATAATCGTCCGGTCATAACTTACGCCCATAGCTGCCAAAGGAAGCCCCCGGAAAAGCACCCGTGTCAGTTCAAGGGCCTGATTCTGAAGCTCAAGTTCCCTTGTCCGCTGTTTGATAATATCTTCTAAGTCTTTATTGATTTGTTCCAGTTCCTTATTTTTTGCCGCCAGCATTAAATGCAAAGACTTATTTGACTGGATAAGGTCATAGCGTTCAAGGGCTTTTCTGATCTCCTGCTTGAGATCGTCATCGTTCCATGGTTTTAAAAGGAATTTGTAGACATGGCCTTCATTTATTGATGCCTTAATGGAATCGATTTCAGTGTACCCGGTCAAAAGAATTCTTATGGTATCCGGATAAGTTTCCCGAACCTTGGCCAGAAATGAAATGCCTGACATCTCAGGCATCCGATGATCTGAAATAACCAGATGAATGTCCTGGGATGCCATGATCTTTAACCCTTCTTCACCATTTGCTGCAGTCAACAGATCAAAATTCTCTTTTCGCAGCAAACGCTTTAACGCAGCAAGGATTTGTTGTTCATCATCAACACAAAGTATCGTGTGTTTTGGCGTACTATTCATCGACAGATGTTCCATCCCATTTAAAATATTGATATAAGAATTTCACTTCGGCCATGGTGGCTATTATAGTGCCTGAACGAAAACCCGTGTTTGGACGAAAAGTTGCCCAAATGCAAGGCGCAGAAAAATTTGCATCCGGAGCAACCTCATGGTTGTGAGGATTGCAAATTTTTCTGCAACGCAGCAGTTGGGTGACTTTTCGTTCAAACACTATTATAGAAAAAACGCCCATGCATCGTCGATCAAAGTCTCGACTTTGGGAAACCATTTATCGGCCGATTCAATCCAGACATTGAACCGCTTTCTGGCGTGGGGATCAAAATATGCGTATTTAATATTTCCCGGGGATGTATTGTTGTTCAAAAAATCAGCATAATAACTGTTAATGACACCATCCGCCATATTTACAATCATAGTTTCATCAAAGAAGGCCGCGCCGGGTTGAACGGCATGGTGCGAATAGATTGTGTTGGCCAGATGTGGCGGAAGATCCCACTTTTTTATGAAAAAATATCCGACTTCAGGATGACAAGCCGGCAGTACTTTTTTTTCTGCCTCCAGATACATCAGGCCATTCTCACGGGCATGTTCGATCACCTCAATGAAATCATCGGGAAAATAATGGGCCAGCATCAATTTTCCCATGTCATGGAGTAATCCGCAGACAAAGCATTTTTCCGGATCGCCAACCTTAGTCTGCTCTGCCATATATTTGCTCAGAACCGCAACGCTGATTGAATGCCTCCAGAAACGGTCAACATTGAAATGCATATTTGATTTTTTCTCAAACAGATGGTCCAAAATATTAAAGGTTGAAAGCGACAGGACTATATTTCGTATGGCGTCGAACCCCAAAATAATGGCGGCTTCATTGGTGGTTGAAATTTTCTCTCTCAATCCGAAAAAAGCGGAATTTACCAGCTGAAGCATTTTAAACACAATGGCCTGATCTTTTTCAATGGCCCGGGATAAAGAATCATTTGTTGTATTTGGATCATTGAGCATTGCATTTACTTTTGTTACAATTACCGGCAGAGAAGGCAAATCCCGAATCTTTCCAAATCGTTTTAGAAATTCTACTTTTGTTTTTTTCAATTGGGGCGCCTTTAGAAAGCTGATTACTTAATTGTTAGACCGAATTTTTCCACAAACGATATGGGAAATATGACATTAATCTCAAATTTTGTAAAGTACGCATCGCCCACTTTAAGACGAGCCTTAACCCTAACTTTTTGATACGGAAACCAAATTCTATGAAGAATATCCTTTTCGTTGATGATGATCCAAAAATTCTGGCAAGTTTAAAACGAATATTACGTAAATTTACCAACGACTGGAACTTTTATATCGCCCAAAGCGTTGATGAAGGTATTCACTTAATCGGAAACAAAAAAATTGACCTGGTACTTTGTGATATTCTGATGCCCGAAAAAGACGGGTTTGAAATGCTCAAAACGCTTAAAGCCGACGAAAAAACAAAATCCATTCCAGTGCTAATGCTCACCGGAATGCTTGACTCAAACTTGAAACTCAAAGCACTGAGTATGGGTGCGGCAGATCTGCTCAATAAGCCCATTGAAAAGGCAGAATTGGTCACAAGAATCAGTAACGGTTTAAAAATAAAAGAGTATCATGACCAAATCCTTGACCATAATCTTTTTCTTGAAAAAAGGATACAGGAGAGAACCCGGCATGCTATGATGGCTGCGAAAATAGGCGCTATTCTGGTCAAGGGAACGGATGTCAATGAAATGGCCGAAGAATGCTGCGATGCAATTGTCCATTATCTTGACACCGCATTTGCCCGAATCTGGATTCTCAATGAAGAAAACAATCAACTTGAAGTCATCGCACGTGACGGGATGTTTACCCGTCTTGACGGTGAGTGTTGCATTATTTGCCCCGGACATTTAATTGCTGAAAAAATCGTCAAAGAAAAGAGTGCTGTTCTTTCCAACTCAATTATTGAAGACCCCGATATCGATAATCCAACATGGTTAAAAAAAGAAAAAATAACGGCTTTTGCCGGCCACCCCCTGATTGTGGGAAATCGCACAGTGGGTGTTGTAACAATGTTTGCAAGGCGACGGCTTGAAACGGCTGAACTGGATGCAATTGCCTCAATCGCAGATAAAATTGCATTGGGGCTTGACAGAAAAAAGGCTGAAGAAAAGGCCTGGTTTTTATCTTATCATGATACCCTGACACGCCTGCCCAACCGGCATTTTTTTTTAAAGGCGATCAAATCAGAGATCGAATACGCAGGGCGGTATAAAAAAAAATTTGCCGTAGTACTCATCGACCTTGATTACTTCAACCAGGTTAACGAAAGCCTAGGGCATAATGCTGGCGATCAATGTTTGCAGCATATCTCAGATAGATTAAAAAACTGTTTGAGATCCAGTGATCTGCTGGCTCGTCTGGTCTCAAAAGAGACGCCCATGGCCCGCATGGGCGGAGATGAATTTGTTATTCTCCTACAAAACACAAATGATATTTTTGAAATTGGCCAGGCTTGCCAGAGATTGTTAGACGAATTCAACCAACCGATTTACCTCGAAAAAAAAGAGGTCTTCATTTCAGCAAGTATAAGTGCGGCCGTGTTCCCCGGGGATGGGACCAATCCCGATGTTTTATTGAAAAATACGGAAACGGCACTGTATGATGCCAAAAAAAAAGGAGCCGGTGGATTTTCATTTTATTCAGACTCCATGAATCTGGCCTCAACCAAACTGTTTGACATGGGAAATAAACTGAGAAAAGCGATAGCCAATAAACAATTTGCGCTCTATTTTCAGCCTAAAGTCAGGCTTATAGGAAAAAAAATTGTGGGTGCCGAAGCCCTGATACGTTGGGAAATCGAAAAGGGACAATTTATTCCGCCCTCTGAGTTTATACCGATTGCAGAAAAGAACGGCATGATTGTACCCATTGGGGAATGGGTACTTGACACCGCGTGCAAAACTTGCCGGACGTTTCATCGGGCAGGCCAAACAGAGGTTCATATTGCAGTGAATGTATCTGCATTCCAACTGAGTCAAACCGACCTATCCGATAACGTGGCAGCCATTCTTGAACAAAATAAAATCGCTCCGAAAAGTATTGAGCTTGAAATCACCGAAACTCTCATTATGTCCAACCCTGAAAAAGCCATCGAAAATCTTAAACAATTAAAACAACTCGGATTCACCATTTCCCTTGATGATTTTGGCACCGGTTACTCCTCTTTGGCTTATCTTCAAAGGCTGCCCATTGACTATGTAAAGATAGATATCTCTTTTATCAGACAAATCCTTGTTAGCCCCAACGACGCCGTAATGGTTAAAACAATCATTGACATGGCGCATAACTTAGGCCTGCAGGTCGTTGCCGAAGGGGTTGAAGAGGAAGAACAGACGAAACTTTTAGAAAGATTGGGGTGTGACATTGTTCAGGGGTTCCTTTTTGGCCGCCCCATGCCAGAGCAACAACTCTTGCAGTTGTTAAATCAAAACTCTTAGAACGCATTCTACAATTTTATATTGTAGCAATTGAAATTTTTTCTTTAAAGATATAAAGTTATATCAATACATTCTACTATCACAAGAGTATCGTATTATGGCAACTATGTCTCGTCCGTGGCAGGCGTTCTGGGTTGTTACTGCGGTTATCGTCCTCACGGACTCTTTTTTCATATTTATCAATTACCTGCCTGGCAGATGTTGGACCAGGAAATCGAAAGACGCAATGATGCATTACGTTCCGGATTTCAGATATCTCTGATCTCCAGTGCCACCAACATGCAGCAAATCGCCACATATATTGCCAATGACGTTCATGTCCCTGCAAGTTTTCTCAAAGGAAAGCTGGCTGTGGAAAAGGAAGGGGGGGGGAAGCCGTCGGCAAAGAGGCTGCCCGTATGCGGGCAGAACTTTATAGGGCGCATTCCCATTTTCACGGTTATGCAGCTAACAATGAAATATGTGAATTGGCCATTTGTTTCAGACAGTTCCATCGTCCCGATTTATAGTATGAGCGCAGCATGAGCATTTTCTCCGCATTTTCTTTATACCAAAAAATGCAGGGACCCTTGAGTCTCAAATTGACAACTCTTCGAATCGAACTTTCAATCGCACCACTGCCAATCGGCAAATTCAATGCCTTTACCGTTGGGAAAGCAAGACGGTGCCTATTACGTACAAAATAATCCCGTTCTGTCTTTATGGCTTTGCTGTTCCGGCCTCGACAAAGAGCCTGTACTTCTTGTACGACCGTTGCCGATTCACCTTTTAGCAAAAACCGTCGCTGTTTTGAGACCCAGGCTTTACGTTTTTTGGCTGACCAGTTTTTTCGTAATCCTGCAACCTTTCCCAGATGCTCTACTGCATGATAAAAATCAAGGAGTTCATGCACACTCTCCGGATTCAACCCCAGTGCCTTGATCAGACCAGGGACTCGATTCCATATCCAATGAGCCCCGTCCGCAACAAACAACACCTTGTCTGCTTTTTGGATGCAAAGAGACTTCAAATAGCCCTTCAGCAGCAGAAACAAGCCATCAGGCCCATTAAAACCGCCATCAATAAATGGGGCAAAGCTTTTTTCCTGTTTCCCATGGGCATCGACGACATAAATAATCAACAGCTTGGGTTCTCTCCAAGCCCCATGATATCTGGTTCTTCCTTTGGCTGTCCGGGGACCTCGCTTTTTTTCCCGCAATCGAGTCCGGCCACCATCGGTGCTTATGACAACCCGACGACCTTGAAGGTTGTCCTCTTCATTTAAGGGGAGCAGACCCATTTGCTGTACCACCCGTGCTCGTTCTGCGTAGCGGTAGGCCAGTTTCCGGATCACCTTAACATCCAGGATAGTGCCATGATCACAAAGGACCTGACGTACTTCCTCAAATGAGCTCAGTAACGCGGACCAGGCGCTGACCATCGCCGCCAAGATTGGTGTACATCGATCATGAATCCCGAGCAAAGCCAAAGCAGCATACAAGCCCTTATATCTTTTGCCATTTCGACGGTCACAGGCTCTTCGATAGTATCGAACATGGATTGGGATCGTGCAACCTGAGCTGGTTTGAATTTGAACTGTCTCAAACCCTTCACTTTTCATTCGGCCAGGCCAGCTACGCACCAACTCTCTTTCTTGTTCGTTATGCTCTGGAGAGTTTATACTGGTTTGGACTTTTTTTTTAGCATCAACGCGGCTAAACGATTGGTATAGCTTAAAATTTCTTGTTCAACCTGAATGAGTTCTTCCGGACTGCGAATTAGCCGTTTCTCTTTGTCCAGCTGTTTCAATAATTCATATATTTCTTCTACCGTTTCGCAGGATTCAGCCTTTTTGAGTTTCATACTATTTTCTTCCTCATCAGTTGATAATCGAGGGGAAGCATAACTTCTTTTTGCTAAAGAGGATAGTCCGTTTTAAAAACCGGGAAAATGGGAATGCGCCCACTTTATATTGCGGTGCTGCTCAATCGGGAAATCTGGAAAAATATGTCTGGCCGGAATACTTAAAATCACGGCTGGAACAAGACCGCATTGCCGACAGGCTTGTGATTGAGGAGGCAAAAGAACAAGACCGGATAATTTTAGAACTACCCGAAATAGAGGATGTTATTTTCAATAATCATCCCCAGATCCTGCCCAAAAGGGACCCCCCTCTTGCGATCAGTTCTTTTCCTTTTAAGGATTACCGCCAATCTTGTCTTACAAACGGAAAACCCGTCGGACATGTTGTGGCTTGGCACGAAATTTCTTCGGAGCTCCATGGCCTTAAAAAAGGCCTGTTAATAAACGTGCTGTATGGTCTTATCGTTCTTTTTTGATAAATATGCCACCTTTGGTAAATCCGGGGGAACCGGGCTCGGCACCTATTCCGCCAAACTTTTTACCCAGATCCATGGTGGGCAGATAGAGATGGATTCAAGCGATACCTCCGGCACAACAATTACCGTACGTTTTCCTGCCAGGCCCCTATAAATGGACCGCTCCCCAAATTGATGTATTTATCAATCAGGATAAAATTTTTCGAAGCATCTGTTCCAGATCTTTTTTCTTAAAAGGCTTTTGAAGGAAATGAACCCCCTCGTGCAAGATACCGTGGGAAGAGAAAACGTCTGTCGTATACCCTGATACATAAAGGCACCTAATGCCCGGATGATCACGAATCAACTTGTTCGCAAGTTCGAGGCCATTCATTTCGGGCATGATGACATCCGTCATGAGCAGCTGAATTTCCCCCGGATACTCGGCTGCAATGCGTATGGCTTTATTGGGAGAATCTGCAGCCAAAACCGTATACCCCATTTGTTCCAGTGTCGCACGGCTTAGTTTAAGCAGCGCTTTCTCATCCTCCACAAGCAGAATAGTTTCATTCCCTTTAAATGACACGTCTGTATCCGTATCATTTACGGTTGAAGGGACTTCGTCTCGCCACTCAGGCAAATAAACCGTAAAAACCGTTCCTTTGCCGGGCTCACTATCCACACGGATGCTGCCCTTGTTCTGCTTGACGATACCATAAACCGTGGAGAGCCCCAGGCCGGTTCCCTCAGAATCCTCTTTGGTTGAAAAAAAAGGCTCGAAAATATTGTCCAATACGGCCGGTTCCATGCCGCAGCCAGTGTCGGAGACCGACAGAGTGACATAGTCCCCCACAACAGCATCCGAATGTTGCCGGCAATATGTTTCATCCATAACAATCCGCCCGGTTTTGATGATAATTTGACCAATACCATCAATGGCATCCCTACTGTTAATACATAAGTCCACCAATATTTGATCCAGTTGAGTCGGATCTATATTGACCTTTCCGATATCTTCACCCGGCAAAAACTTTAAATCAATATCCTCCCGGAGCAGGCGTTTGAGCATATTCATCAAATCATGGACCTTTTTATTTAAATCCAAGGTCTTGGGTGAAACCGTCTGTTTACTGGCAAAGGCAAGGAGCTGTCCGGTCAAGCCCGCTGACCGGTTGGCAGCTGAACTGATGGCAATCAGCCTTTCATAATTGGGGTCCTTGGGCGTTACAGTTTGCAGCATCATGTCCGAATAGCCTGAAATGATACTGAGCATATTGTTAAAATCATGGGCAACGCCCCCGGCAAGCCGACCTACAGACTCAAGTTTCTGGGAATGTATCAGTTGCGCTTCTAATTTTTTTCGTTCCTCCTCGGCTTTTTTTTGCTCGGAAATATTCAGGGCCATCCCTTCGATGTACTCAAGTTCCCCGTTATCATCACGAACAGGCCGGGAGTAGAATGCCAGCCAGACTGTCCGGCCGTCTGCGGTGCGAAACTCAGTGTGAAAATTTATCACCTCTTTTTGTGTTCTTATCTGCTCGATAAATTCTTCTCTGCGTTCAGGGGTCACATAAAGCTGTTCTCCAATATTTGAGATGGACTGGGTCAAATCCTGAGGCGATTTATAGCCAAGCATATGTGCCATTGCAGGGTTGACATCAATAAAATGGCCGTCAGGGGTGGACTGAAAGATACCCTCTACCGCGTTTTCAAAAATAGTTCGATATTTTTTTTCTGCATTTTTAATTTCCATCATCTGCATATTCAGCGTATCGCGCATATCCCCAAGGATACTGAGCAGGAATTGAAATTCACGATATGGGATTTCGTATTCGGGCATAATGTCTTTGCCCAGCGCATACGCATCGGATATTGCGTTAAGGCGCCGAAAAAGGTTTTCTAGAACAGCTTTAAAAAACAGGCCTGTTACCAGAGTCAACGAAACAATAATGATGACGAGTATACCAAGGCCGGAAAAAAGTATTTTATGATTACGGTGAACCAATCCTTGGGTGGTAAAGGCCATATCGATATACCCCACAAGCCGCCCTGCATGATAAATGTCTCCGGATTTACGAATAACCGGTGCGTCTCGATTCCTGGTATAACTAAAAAATGAGGTATTTAGGTTATCACGAATTTCAAGATACTCAAACAACTCATTATCGGCATATGCCTGGGCAATTTTTTGTATATTTTCACCATCCATATTCCATAGAGGAATTTCAAGCACATCATCTATTGATGAAATAAAATCTTCTGCTTTCTCTTCCAATTGCCGGTATTCACTCTTTGAAACTGCGACATACAAAATGCCTGCAATGGTCAGTGCAACTACAGTCACCGTAAACGTTAAAAGCAGTGTCAGGGTACCGGCAAGGGACCGTTGCTTCAGCCTATCCTTTGAAACGGCGATCTTTTTGAATTGATCTGTCATACCTTCTTGCCCTTTATATATCTTCAATTGGCTGGGGTGTACTTACTCAAGAATCGTCTTCCACACTCCACTCCCGGACTTTGCCGATGTGCAAATCGGCGATGGAGGCAAGGTTCCCATCCCAGGTAAAATGATTGCCGGGTCTAACAAAAAAGAACGATTTATCCTCAAAAAAAGGGACCTGGGAAAAATCCATCCATTTTTCCCTCTCCGGGGTTTTATAAGGAACAAGGAGAACATCCGCCTGGCCGGCCTTGACCAATGCCTGGGCACGGACCCAGGGGCACAGTTCAAAGATTGGGGTATGACCAAGGCGCGTGCAGATAATGCGAACAATATCAATGCTGATGCCGCCAAGCGTTTTATCCGGCAGCCTTTCCGACAGAATCGGAAAATTACTGCGCACAAACAGATAACTTTCAGCATTCAAAGGAGACGCCGACACCACAAAGATCAATAAAAAGACCCAAAAGAGTCCCAATATCTTTATTTTGCACCGGACACCACCCCGAAAGCAAAAAGCCATTACGTTCTTTTGAAACACATTCATGATTCCACCTAATTTACAATGAGTATCGCGACATGAGGTCATTCAAGGTAACCAACGCCTCTGGAAAATCAAAATTCTCAATCTGATGCTTTAAGGACGCCACATCCTCGCGGTCGATAATAGTCACCAGGGCTGGATATACGTTCTCCCAGGTTTTATACGCCCTCATATCGTTTTGGTTTAAGAATTCAATAAATTGCCCCAGCATTGATTTAAGATTACTCGAATCAACGGTATCAGGCGCAATGGCAGGAGGCTTGTTCATATGTTCAATCTCCTCACAAACTGCGCTTAATTCCTTGTGTAACGCCTCCAGAGATGCATTAAGTTCCTGGTCTCCGGCACCATTGCGCACAAGGTTTTCATAGGATGCTGCAATCTCATACAATTCATGCATCCCAAGCATTCCTGCCGAGCCTTTAAGTGAATGAGCCAGACGCCGCACCGACGCCATATCCTTTTTTTGGAGTGAACTTTCAATATGAGTTGATACGTCTGCCTGTTGAGCTAAAAATCTATTCAACATTTTGTAATAAATTTCTATATTTTTAACATATTTTAGACCGATTTCTTGATCAATATGGCTGAAGGTGTCATCTTTATTAACCGCGCTTGATTTTTCAGGCACGGTCTCCCCATAAATATAATCCTCAATTCCATCACGGCCGGGTATCCATCTGGCCAGAACGGCATGCAATTGCTCCGGTTCAAAAGGTTTTGCAACAAAACCGTTCATTCCAGCCTCCATACAGCGTTTTCGGTCTTCTTCGAATGCATTGGCGGTGAGTGCCACAATGGGAACCCGGACCCCGTTCGGAATTTCTCGGATCTTCCGGGAAGCCTCCAGACCGTCCATGACCGGCATTTGCATGTCCATTAGAATCAAATCGTAGAGATTTGCTTCCACTTTTCTGCAGGCCACACGGCCGTTAAAGGCTGTATCCACAGACAGCCCGAACTGTTCAAGAATATTTTTGGCCACCTCCTGATTAATTTCATTGTCTTCCACCAGAAGCACACGGGCATTTTCCCGCAGTTTTGCCAGTGCTTCACCAACGTCTGTCTTGAGGTCTTCCGCATCGCCAAGTTTGAATACTGCGGTAAACCAGAAGGTGCTACCCTTTCCAAGTTCGCTGTCAACACCGGCATCTCCGCCCATCATACGCGCCAATTGCTTAGAGATGGCAAGCCCCAGGCCCGTACCGCCATGTTTACGGGTCGTTTGGGAATCGGCCTGTACAAATGAATCAAATACTGTATTTTTTTGTTCATCACTGATACCGATCCCGGTATCCTGAACCTCAAAGCGTAACTTAACGTTATGGGCACGCTTTTGGGAAACAACGGCATTTAGGGTAATCCTGCCCTTTTCAGTAAACTTCACGGCATTGCCAAGATAATTGACCAGTATCTGTCGAAGGCGCAGGGGGTCTCCGATTACAGGAAGCGTATCCAGTTCAGGGTCGTTGTTAACGGTTAACTGAAGCCCTTTTTGGAAAATCGGGTCCTGTATCATACTACAGACATTATCAATGATGGCGGACGTTAAAAAAGTGGTCTCTTCCAAAATTAAAGCCTCCTCTTCAATTTTTGACAAATCAAGTATGTCATTAATAATTCCCAGCAGATGTTTCCCGGAGCGGATGATCTTGGACACCATATCTTGTGGTTCCTCATCCTTGATATGCCCGCGGATCAAATGAGCAAACCCGATAATGGCATTCATCGGCGTCCTGATTTCATGACTCATGTTGGCCAGGAAGGTACTTTTGGCCTGATTGGCGGTTTCGGCCTGAAGTTTGGCAGCCTCAAGTTCTACGGTTCTCGATTTCACCAATTTTTCCAGATGCTGGCGGTGATCGCTGAGCTCCTGTTCGATCTGTTTTTTCTCTGTGATGTCCTCTTTAATCGCCACAAAATGGGTCACTATACCGTCTTTATCACGCAAGGGGGTGATGACCGCAGATTCAAAATACTGTTCACCGTTTTTACGTGTATTTATAAACTCGCCGCTCCAAGATTTTCCTTTCCCCAGGGCATCCCACAACTGTTTATAGGTTTCTTTCGGTGTGCGATCTGAGTTAATGATACGTGGTGTTTTTCCAATCACATCATCTCTGGAATACCCGGTCATATCTGTGAACCGCTGATTGACGTATTCTATATTGCTGTTCCGGTCAGTGATGACAACGGCATTGGCACTTTGCTCCACGGCAAGGGAAAATTTACGCAAGTGCTCTTCGTTACGGGTCCTTGCCGTGATGTCGTGGGCAATTCCCAAGACACCGATGATTTCATTCTTATCATTCATCAAGGGGGTTTTAATGGTTTCCAACAATTCCATATGGCCATCCGAGGGGAAGGTTACCCACTCTTCTTTCATGGTGGCCTTGCCGGCCTGCATGGCGGCCCTGTCCCCCTGCCTGAAAGCATCCGCCATCTCTTGATTAAAAAAATCATAGTCGGTTTTACCCACAATTTGTTCGGCTTTTGCCCCGGACATTGCTTCAAAGCGCTGATTGCAAAAAAGAAACACGCCATCATTGTCTTTGAGCCATACAAGATCCGGAATGGCTTCCAAAAGGGTTTTGAATTGCCGTCGCTGCTCTTCAAGTAAAAAGCCAATCTGCTTTTTCTCTGTGATATCCCTGGCAATTTTTGAAGCCGCCCACACCTCCCCATCTTTATCGTATATAGGAGAAATGGTTACGGATACATCAATAACGGCACCATCCTTGCGCAGCCGCCGGGTTTCAAAGTGCTCAATACTGCCGCCTTGTTTTATTTTTTCAAAAATTTTTTGTTCCTTGATCCATAGATCGGAGGCAAAAAGTCGTTTGATAGGCCGCCCAATGATTTCATCGGCCTTGTATCCAAAAATTTTTTCTGCGCCCGTATTCCAACTGAGGACCGTGCCGTATACGGTCATGGAAATGATTGCATCGTCCGACGAGTTGACGATGGCTTCAAACTCCTTTAACCGGCTTTCCATCTGTTTGCGTTCCGTGATATCCGTCCATGAAACATGAAAGAGTACCCTGTCTTCGAATCGTATGGGTGTTAACGTCACCTCCACAAAAAAATGGGTGCCGTCCTTTTTGACATGCTCCCATTCAAAACGATGGCTTCCCCGTTTGGCGGCGACTTCATGGACCTCCTTTGATTTTTCTTTGGTTAATTTACCATCTGGTTGATATTTGGGAGATATATCTTCGGGAGCAGTCCCGCGCAATTGCACCGACGAGTCATATCCTAAAAGCGCCAATGCCGCGTGGTTGGCATCAACAAATCGTAGATTCTCCATTAGAAACACTGGAGAGCTTGATTCGCTGAAAATCTTGCGAAACCGTGCTTCGCTTTGCCGCAAACTGAATTCCGCTTTTTTATGTCCGGTGATATCGATGCCCACACCATCCCAAACGATTCGCCCATCTGATTCTCTGACCGGATGGGCATTGAACTGCATCCACAAACACTGATCATTGTCCAGATCAAATTTAAATTCTTCGGTAATCGCGGACAATTTTTCGGCATCATGTGACATGACATGACGAAAACGGATTTTAGAATTTTTATCCATGCGTGACAATATAAGAGACGGCTCCCTGATGATTTGCTCAGGCGAACAATTAAACAGTTTTTGCACCCCCTGACTGATGTATGAAAATTCCCTTGTCCCATCAGTAAATATGGTAAACTGGAAAACAAATCCGCCGGGTATGTTATTGCTCAAGGATTCAAAACGCTGATCTGCAATTCTTTGTGCCTGATCAATCTCCATGACCTGGATATTTTTTTGCTTATACAAATTTTGCACCAAGGCAAAGCAGATAACGCCACCCCCGACAACACAGGCAACCCCTGCGTCAAATAACAGCAAAATCAGCAAACAGATCAATGATAAAATATATTTAAGCATATTAACGCGACCTTAAAAATATCCAAGTTTTCGTTCTGATATGCAATAGCGTCTGAACGAAAAAGCTATTTGCGGTCCTTAGGGACCTGCTGCTCCTTATAACGGGCAGCAATGTTCTCAAAATCGTCCACCCGCCGGTTAAAAGCATCGACGATATCCGGATCAAAGTGTGTTCCGCGTCCCTCATTAATTATTTTTATGGTGACATCCATGGGATACGCAGATTTATAAACCCGGTCGCTGATCAGTGCATCAAACACATCGGTCAATGCCATCAGTCTTGCCGCCAGTGGGATATGGTTTGAAGCCAGCCCTTTGGGGTAACCGCTTCCGTCCCATTTTTCATGGTGAAATCCTGCAATGTCCATGGCCACATATAGGAAATCTACCGCGTCTTTATCTTCTTCATTGCCGACGGCCCGCCGAATGGCGTCAGCACCAATCTGGGCATGGGTTTTCATAATTTCCCATTCTTCCGGAGTAAGCTTGCTCGGCTTATATAGAACATGGTCGGGAATACCCACTTTACCAATATCGTGAAGCGGGGCCGCCTTTGTATAAATCTCAATGGTCTGTTTTGTAAGAACGTCGGCATATTTGAAGTGTTTGGCCAGTTCTTCAGCTAAAACTTTTAAATAGTTTTGTGTACGCAGAATGTGATTGCCCGTTTCGTCATCTCTGGCTTCAGCCAGACTGGCCAAAGCACGCATACTGATGTCCTGGACTTTTTGATACTGGCGAATTCGTCGTTGAATTTCCAATTCAAGCCAGTTGTTCTGGTTACGCAGTATGTCCCGGGCTGCCTTGATCTCAAGTTGCCCCTTAACCCGGGCCAGCAAAATAGGCGCGCGAACCGGCTTGGATATATAGTCCCTGGCACCGAGATCAAATCCTTTAGCCTCGTCTTCGCATGTATCCAGCGCCGTTATAAAAATAACAGGAATGTCACTTGTTCTGGGATTGTCTTTCAGGTATTTTATGACCTCATATCCGTCCATTTCCGGCATCATGACATCAAGCAGGATAAGATCAGGCAGGGGCTCGGTGCCGGCTACGGTAAGGGCTTTAGGGCCCGAATTGGCAACACGGACTTGATAATGGGGCATCAGCATTTCGCCCAGGACAGCCAAATTATCAGGTGTGTCATCCACAATGAGTATTGTCTCTTTTTCCGTTTCGTTTTTTATCATCTAAATTTCCCTGTTTTCTTCCAAGTATCGATACTGAAGAATTTTTACCCGCAAAATTATTGTCGCAACCGTTGGATACGTCATCGACCAAAATTCATGACAAGAAAGGCAGATACAACCTGAATACAGTAATTAACAGCATACGCTATAGAACTTTTAAGATCAGCGGGCAATTAGAAATTGCATTTTACCTATTTCTTAATCTATTTGAAAATACCACTATTTTACTTTTGCTGGAATGTTATTTTTATAAAATACGCTAAAACATGCTATGCTGTGGTTTCTTAGGATACAATATCGAACGGCCCCGGATTTACGGGACGATAAAATTCACTACCAACAATTTAAAATCGGATAGCCATGATAAACCTTATTGCCGCGTGTACACATACCTTAGACGCTTTAAAGCGGTTTTGGCACCTGGAAACCACATATAAAACGGCGTCAAATATTTTAATTCTAATTTTTTTGACCAGTCTTATTTTAATTGAATTCAACCGACAAGGCATGCTGCCCAAAATGCTGGCCACGCATATATCCCACAGCCATTTTACGGCCATATATATTGCATTTCTTCTGGTTTTATACATGGAGATTATTTCCATGATATTCACTTTGCCGGAATCCATGTCCCGGGCGTTAGGCAAGCAATTTGAAATTTTGGCTTTAATCTTTTTAAGAAACGCTTTCAAGCAGTTGTCTGATCTGACAGAGCCATTATCGCTAACACATCACCAAGATGTGGTATATCATATTTTCGCATACGGATTTGGGGCGCTGGCTATTTTTGGTTTGCTGGGTTGCTATCGAATCGTATTAACCAAACCTGACAAACGCGACAAGACAATTTTGACGGGCCCATGCCTGAACCGATTTATATCGGCAAAAAAAACGATGGCATTCTGCATACTTCTCATTTTTTTCGGTATGGGGGTATTGGACCTTTGGCTGATAAGCCAAAAATTAAACGGATTTGATTTTCTCCAATCTTTTTACACGGTATTAATTTTTTCCGATATCCTCATGGTATTCCTGGCACAGGGCGTGTTGCCCCAATTTCAAGCGGTGTTCAGAAATTCAGGCTACGCGCTGGCCACCCTTTTAATGCGATTGTCCCTGACCACATCTGTTTACTACAGTGTCTCCATTGGGCTGTCTGCTATGGTTTTTGCTTTACTGCTGACAATTATATACAACAAATTTTACAGCAGGTTGCATGAATAATTACAAGGTTTGAAAACCTATGAAGTCTGTTGTTCCAGTCCATCCAGCAACTCAAATAATTGTGTGGTAACCTGCCCATATTCTTTGAAAAGATCATGGGCCTCACCGATGTTCCCTGCGTTAAAAAGTGTTGCCACCCGGCCGCCTATCTCATGCACCTTTTCATGTATTTCCCCAAGTTCTTTATAACCTTGACTTTTTGCATACTTTTCCATTCCCGGACCAAAATACCACTGGCCAAATTCACAACGACGATAATCGGTCATTTGATCCATACTGATATCTTCCTGTTTGCCGGATAACAGATTTGACAGCTTCTTTTTCCACACGCTATGGGTGCGCTTGACAGGGGCGGCATGAAACCCTTTCTGAATCATCTTAAACTGGCTCATCATCTCAATTACATCAACGGCCATATGGTTCTGGCTCTCCGCATCATTTTCAACATTCCGGCTGTACTCGCTCATCTCTTCAGAAGATTCTTTCACCACATGTATTTCCTGGGCAATCCGGTTAGAAATCTCATTGGCAAGAAGAATGGTTTCCTGGATATCGGCAATCCCCGCAGAGACCTGCTGGAGATTGGCAGAAATATCTTCGGTTGTTGTGGTCTGCTCCTTGATGGATGCAGCAACCGAATTCACCTGCCCGTCTACGTCATCAATAATCGCGACCACCCTGCCGATCTCCTCCACGGTCTGGCTGCTGACACCCTGAATATTTTCAACCTTTTCTTGGATATCCACAGTGGCTTTGGATGTCTGGCCGGCCAACTGCTTGATCTCGTCGGCGACCACGGCAAAGCCTTTGCCGGCCTCCCCTGCCCTGGCCGCTTCAATGGTGGCATTTAAGGCCAAAAGATTGATTTGTTCACTGATCTCCTGGATGGTATTGAGAACATTTCCGATGTCCTGGGCAGAGGTTTGCAGATCCGAAATCTTATCCGAGGCACTGCCGGCATCTTTAACCGCCTGGTCGGTGATCTGTTTGGTTTTACTTGTATTTTTGGAAATTTCACTGATTGAAGCCGTCATCTCTTCTGTGGCCGCCGCGATATGACTTGCGCTGACCGTGGTCTGTTCCACGGCCGCCGCCACAGTATTCATATTTAAATTCATCTCCTCAGCGGCGCCGACAACGGCATTGGCCTGGGTGGACACTTTAGCGGCATTGGCCGTCATCATCGCGGCAACACCGGACAGTTCATTGGAGACCAGGCCCAAATTTTGATTTCTGTCATTGACATCCCAGATTAAGTGATCCAGCCTTTCAATAAAAATATTAAATTCACGGCTGAGTTGTCCAATTTCATCCCGGGAAACGAATTTTAACCGCTTGGTCAAATCCCCCTCTCCCTTGGCAATGTCCTTCATGCCGTCAGCAATGGTTTTAATAGGCTTAACAACACTTCTTTGCATAAATAAGACCAGACTGACAATAAACACTAAAAAAATGCCGAACAACAGGCTGAATATGGTAACAATTAATTTTTTTAATGTATTAACATTTTCCAGGGCAATTTTGCTTTTCATCCCAAGCACATACAGCCCTGTCGTTGATTCGGCAAAGCTTTTAAACTGACCTTTAATGCTAAGGTACTCTCGGTCCAGAAAAAATGGCGCACCCAAAATCTTATTTAAAATTCCAGGTTTTTGAAGATAGTCCCAATACTGTTCATCCACATCCTTTTGATTTAAAATGAACTCAGCCGCCCTGGGTTTTCCGCCCATGCCCTTGGCCACATCCAGATCGTTTGCATTCATAAAGTAGATAAATTCGAGGTCATGGGATTTTAGTGTGCGCTTAATAGAGTTCAATCCCCCCTCAAAATTGGCAATTCCAAAAAATTGACCGTTATCCATAATGGGGAACAAACCTTTCAGACGAACCCCTTTGCCGGATACTTCCATGGCAACATCAGACTTTAAGGTGTTTTTGACCTGGGCATAGCCCTTGGAATATCCAAGGGCTTGCCCATATGAATCAGCGGCCCAGGATTTGTAAAACGAATGGAGATTTTTGTCGATCAAATGAACCTGAACGTTTTTAAATCCGGTATTCTCTTTAAATGTCTTGCCCAGACGTTTTAACGTACTGTCAGCAAGCTTTCGGTCATTTTCCAAGATCGCTTTTTTGATGTTATCATTGGATGCCACCTGTAGCGCATTGGTCAGCCACACCTTTTTTTTAGCCTCCATGGCCATCTCGAATTGTCTTTGGGCCGCCTTTGCGTTTTTTTTGATCTGCGCCCCCTTAATCCGATTAAAATAGATGGTGGTAGCCAATAAGCTGATAATCAACATGACACTTAATCCAACCAGACTGATAAAAAGAATTTTGGTATTCAGTTTCATCGTTAAACTCCTTTACGTCCTAAAAATTTTCAACCGATGCCGACGGCAGCATGGGGTGATGTCTCGGCCTTCTGCTTACCGGATTGATATGACAGACAGAACAGCGTTTGGATCCGATGGAATTGCGGCTCTGCTGGTATTGCAGGGGTTGGACATTGTCCAGATCTCTGCCAAATTTATTGTTTGCCGGATATACGGCATGGGTGGAACCATGACAGGCCTCGCACATAATTTTTCCGGTGTTGTCATGCCGCAAACGGTAAAGCGCCGAAAGCTCCTGCGTCCACTGATTAAACCCATTTGCCGTTTTGGCATCAGCCCGGGTAAAATTGACATGGCAATTAAGACAGTCCGGTTCATTAACCCAGGGAATGCGGGGCTTAATTTGATCCAGGGATGCAACGGTGCGGGGCTTAAGATGGGTCATCAGCCGCCTTGCACCAGGCTTTCCTTCCTGATCCTCTTTTTTGAGCAACGTCAAGGCATGATCTTCCAGAAAACCGTGGCATGAGGTGCAGTCCAGATTTTTGGCATGAACACTTCTCAAACACTGGGTGGGCCCGTCAGGCCGCGATGGATGGCATTTAAAACAGGCTTCTGTGCCGCGCTGGGTCAAATAATTGGCATGAAGCCCATGTATGGCAGCCGGAAAGCTCAACAGCCCAGGTTTTCCTTTTGTTCCCAGTACAGGGTCCGCATGACAGGACTGGCACAACTGGGGTTGACCGTTTTGGGCCATTTCCAGGAGATTGGTACCGGACCGCTTGTCATGAACCGCCAAAATATTGCCCGAAGTTTCATCGGTGAAGCCGGCTATACCGTTGACCCGCCATTGGCCGCCATGGCAGTTACGGCACCCCATCTCCGTGGATGTCGGGGCCACAGTAGTGGTTTGTACCAATTGTTGGCCGGTCTGCTTATCAACGGCTGTAATGGTGAATATTGGATAGGGGTTATAACTGCCGTCATCATTGTACGGCACAACCGGTATCAAGGTTGCTTCAAAGGCATGGAGCTCTTTTGACAGGTGCATGCTTCCTGAAAGCCCATTGCCTGAAAGCCCGATGTTTTTTTCCGGCTGGGCACCGAAAATCGACTTTGCATGTTCCCAGAACTTGACATGGGCACCGGGGTTTTCAAATCCGGGCTCCACCTTGTAGGTAATCTCGATATTTTCGGTGACCACCTTTGGCCTGTCTCCCCGCTTAATCAACTGAGCAAAAAGATCATTGGCCGGGGGCAGCAACACCCAGAACGGATCACTATCCGAGATACAGTGCATCCCCAGGTTATTCCAGGATAAAAGCACATATTCACTGGTATCCGCATTAAAGTCAGGGATCTTCGCCGTTTTATTCTGGGCGGGGAACACTGTATCGGCGACCGCTCTTTGCGCATTCAACCCTTCCACAACAAATGTTGCCAATGCCCAGCGTTCATCCCGGGTTCCCATGAACGGCGGCATGTAGTGACTGGTTGTTCCGCATCCGTTCAACCGGGAATCTATACCGTACACCGATATCCCCCGGGTTAATTTCAGGATATCGTTCATGGGCCCACCAACGGAATGACAACTCGAACACTGGTTGCGAAAAAGTTCCCGTCCGGCGGCAAGGGAATTTAACGGCGTAATCTCTCGGTTAAACACCCATTTTGCGGTAGCTAAGAATCCGTCCTTCTCTATTTGCGGTATTTCTGTTTTCTTGATGCCGTTGGCATAGGTATGATTGTAAATAGCCCAAGGGCGTCTGCTGCCTTCCCTTAAAAATTCAAATCCACCCATATAAACCAGCCCCATGGCCAGAATTTTCTTTGTACGCTTTATTCTCCGCCCATATTAAAAAGAGACCGCCGCCCACGGCAAAATGAGCAACGTAAACGTGAACCACAGCAATGAAGGCAATCAGAAGACCGCCGCCGGCAGTGTAAAGTTCCCAGACAGGATAATTCATATCATGCCTCCTTTCCCGCCGCTACGGCAAGTTTGATCATGTATGCGATAATGACGATACCTGCGGAAAACGATACTAAAAATAGAATCATGGAAGAGTACTCCGGTACCACTGTCAATTGCTTTGGCGAAAAATACGGCTTCAGGTAGGCGCTACGCAAAAGATCCCGTACCAGCACCATATCCACGACTGTGGCCAGGGCCAGGGCAGCCGTCGTCCAGACCTTGTTCCTGGCGGCCGTAAAAATGGCCGCGCCACCCAATAAAACGCCCAATGCAAGCAAAAAGGTTTGCAACGGTGCCCGCCCCATAAACAGCATCATTTTATCCTCGGGCAAAGCAACCAAAAACCAGATGCCCACGGCAAATTGGATGCAGGTGCCCCAGGCAAACCAGTTCAACCCGGACCGGACCGCTTTGTCGGAAACCGATTCCTTTTTTTTCACAGTCCAGAAAATGGCTTGTAAAAGCCCGGCCACGGCAACGGATGCCAAAACAAAGTGCAGATATCTGGGTACCAGCATGGGATCTTTAAGCGCAAGCAAGGTGCCGAATGGATTTCGAAAATATGCCGACCAGGTGTCGGGCTGTATCATCATCACCATATTATTGGTGAACACGAACCCGATCCAAAGCAACAGTATCACACTGATGCAGATAAAGATGGTCCGGCTTCTGCCCATGGCGTTAAACTTAAAGTCATAGATATAGGCGGCATAGTAAGCCAGGATTAAAAGAAGGATAATTGACAACCAGTACACCGCCATCAAAATGGAGCTTGTGTAGATAAAATGCCCGTAAAGCACCTGGATAAAAAGCAGTGGTGCAACGCCCATATTGACAGTAAACGCAATGGTGTAAGGCAGTTTTTCAGCGGTTTGAAAATTCATTGCATCCGCATCTTTATCAATCTTAAACTCTCGTAATAACGCCATAATCGCGCTGCCAAGCATGGCATTCATAAATAACAGATGCAAAACAAAGGTAACGATCAACAGCACCTGAAACCACGCCCAGTGTACTGGAATTGTATCCGGTACAGGAATAAGATTACCTGAATTCACTTTTTGACGCCTCCTTTATACACTTTTTTATATGAAAGAAAGGCATTGGATATGCCGGCAAAAAAACGAATTGGTAGAGCGAGATGCAGGCAATTCCAGTGTCTGGTATAGACGAAGCGGAACGTATCAACACAAAAAGAGAGATCAGCGAATAACGATTTTCATCTAAAACAAATATTTACGAAACAATCGTCGCTATTTTTTGAATTTTAGTACATCCTATACGAAAATAGAAAAGGTTTCAACACGCGAATAGATTCAATATGCCATTTAAATAAAAAAAATCGCAAAAATAACGAACATAAAATATGTATTCATTGACAAACCCTATCATTCCATTCTATTTTTTTGGTTATTTTAAGTTCATTTCCTGTAAAAAAATCTAATTCTTAACTCTTAATTACCATTATATTGAATTTCAAAGGAGAAAAAAATGAAATCCAAAAAATGTTTATCCGTATTATTTGCCGTCCTCATGGTTCTATCTTGTGCCATTACGGTGCAGGCCGGCGAAAAAGCAGAACTGATGATGGCCACCACCACCTCCACTGACAACACAGGGTTGCTTGATTATCTGATTCCTTTTTTTGAACAGGAGACCGGAATCGCCCTGAAATGGACGGCCACAGGAACAGGCAAAGCCCTTAAACTTGGCCAGAACTGTGATGTGGATGTGCTGCTGGTCCATGCGCCACCGGCTGAAAAAGCATATATTGCTGCCAATTACGGCAAAGACCGGCGGGAAATCATGTATAATGATTTTGTAATCATCGGTCCGAAATCAGATCCGGCCGGTATAAAAGGCAAAAAGATTTCCCAGGCCTTGTCAGCCATAAAGACCAAGAAAGCCTTCTTCATGAGCCGGGGAGATGATTCGGGTACCAACAAAAAAGAGAAACTGCTCTGGAAAAATGCAGGCATTGCATTGCCGGACAAAGAACAATGGTACGTCCAAACCGGTCAGGGCATGCTGGCCACCATCAATGTGACCCAGGAAAGAAACGGCTATACCATGACTGATCGCGGCACCTATATCAAATATCAGGACCAGCAAGGCGGGGATGCCCCTTTAACCGTGCTGGTGGAAGGGGACGACATCCTCTTGAACCAGTACTCGGTGTTGACTCTGAACCCTAGAAACTGTCCTATAGCCAAGTATGACCTGGCTTTAAAATTTTCCGACTGGATGGCCTCGGAATCTGCCCAGAAGAAAATCGGCGAATTCCGGCTTCTGGGGAAAAAACTGTTTATCCCCAATGCCAAATAACCGACATCGGCCACCCAGTGTTGTAAAGGACATTAATGGCATTTCTCGTAGAAGGGTTTCTTAGGGCGATCGAACTGCTGATCAGTGGGGATATCTCCACCTGGTCAGCAGTTTCAGCCACGGTCCAAGCATCGACCGGTTCCATGCTGGTCAGTCTTTTAACCGGACTGCCCTGCGGGTTTGTTCTGGGCTATTTTGATTTTAGATTCAAACGCCCCATAAGAACGATCCTGGATACTCTTTTGGCATTGCCCACAGTGTGTGTGGGACTGATTGTCTATGCGTTCATCTCTTCCAAAGGGCCTTTGGGAGAGATGGGCCTTTTATTTACCCTGACCGGTATTGCCGTGGGCCAGACGATCCTGGCTTTTCCTGTGGTGACGGCTATCACGGCGTCCATCATTGAAAATATCGACCCTGCCCTGAAGCTGACCCTGGTGTCGCTGGGTGCAGGGAAGAAAAATATCATTTTAACCTGCCTGTGGGAGGTCCGGTTTGGTATTCTTGCCGCGGCAGTCACCGCATACGGCCGTGTCCTTACCGAGGTGGGCATCTCCATGATTGTGGGCGGTAATATAAAATATCACACCCGGACCATGACCACGGCCATTGCTCTGGAAACCAATAAAGGCATGTTCGCCGACGGTATTGCATTGGGAATCGTTTTGATAATGATTGCATTCACGGTAAACTTAAGCCTCTCTTTTCTGCGCAAAAGGTAAAATGAAATGAACACTCCGGCATCTTTATACACCCTTTGCCGCATCTGCCACTACTACGGCAGTAAAAAGGTGCTTGATATTGACGAATTCAGCATCCCGGCAGGCAGCATATTAGGCCTGTCCGGCCCAAACGGCAGTGGAAAAAGCACGCTTTTAAAACTTTTGGCATTTGCCATGGCCCCCAGCCAGGGAGAAATCCATTTCAACGGTCGCAGGGAACACCCCATGTCCGCCCGGGTTAGATCCAGAGTCACACTGATGACCCAGACCCCCTATCTGCTCAAACGCTCGGTCCTGGATAATGTTACCTACGGCCTTAAAATCCGAAAAGAGACCCATAAGCTAAGACAGCGGGCAGCCAATGCCATGGCTGCGGTCGGTTTAGACTTTGACGAATTCCACAACAGGGCCTGGCACCAGTTATCCGGCGGCGAAGCCCAGCGTGTGGCTCTGGCGGCCAGACTGATCCTTGAACCCCGGGCCCTGCTGCTCGACGAACCGGTTGCCAGTGTGGACGGGCAAAGCGCCCGCCTCATTCGCCGGGCCTCTTTGGCGGCCCGGGACAAATGGGGGTGTACCCTGATCGTAGTCAGCCACGATCTGGCCTGGCTCAATGCCTTTAGTGACACTCGGGTCTCCATGGAAAAGGGCCGGATTTTTTCTACTCACACAGAAATTATACTTCCGCCGCCCTACCAGACAGAAAAAACAGGCAGCACAGTCAATTGGATTTTGCCCGTATCCAGCGACCGGCATATCATTCTCCCTTCAAAAACCGGGGAAACGGCGCTGATACCGGCAGACAAAATCAATATCGTCCAGGACGTTGAAAACCCATCCGACGAAAAGAACCAAATCCCGGTTCTGGTCACCCGAATGGCACTGGAGCCCAAAACCGACCGCATTGAGGTTGACGTTGACGCAAACGCCTTCAGACTAACCCTTTTATTGTCAAAAAATCAGACTGGTTCATTACATCTGCAACCCGGAAAAAAAAGAACCCTGGTTTTCAGAACCCGGGATATTATTTGGCGTTAAATTCTTTTTCACCCCCACAGATGAATCTCCCCCCCCCCCTTTAAAGCGCTTGAAGCAAGCCGCAAGCGATGAGCCGTCAGCTGAGAGTTACTCTTCACACTTCATGGAAATATTCCACTTTTTCATATACTTCCAAATGGCGGCCCGGCTGAAACCGGTTTGCCTGGCAACTTCAGCTTTATTCCATCCTGAGTCACGCAGAAGGGACAGTAAGCGGTCCCGTTCCAGGGGCTGGCGCTGCTTTTTACCAGAAGGGGCCGGAACCGGTTGTGATCGGCATGGCTCAGCACAAATAGTATTTTGTCCGATAATTTCAACAGGGAGATCTTCAGGTTCTATCTGGCGGCCGACGCAGAGCACAAATGCATGTTCAATTGCATTGGCCAATTCACGGATATTTCCGGGCCAGTCATATTCCATAAAAACCTTTAGAGCCGGTTTTGCCATGCCGGTAACGGTTCCGCCGGATATCTTGTTATTCAGCTTGATAAAGTGATTGACCAGCAGCGGGATGTCTTCTCTACGATCTCTTAAGGGAGGCAAAAAGATGGGAAACACCTTGAGGCGATAATAGAGATCCTCCCGAAAACGGCCTTCATCAACAAGTGATTTCAAATCCTTATTGGTGGCGGTAATAATCCGGATATTCACCTTGCGTTTTTTAGACTCCCCAACGCGTTCTATCTCTTTTTCCTGGAGTACGCGCAACAGTTTTAACTGGATATAAGGTGAAATTTCACCGATTTCATCTAAAAAAATCGTGCCCTGGTCAGCCTGTTCAAATCGCCCGATCCGATCCCGGTTAGCGCCGGTAAACGCACCTTTAACATGTCCGAACAACTCGCTTTCCAATAATGACTCGGACAACGCGCTGCAGTTAACCGTAATCATGGGCATGTCCCTTCTTTCGCCAATGGAATGAATGGCCCCGGCCACAAGTTCTTTTCCCGTTCCGCTCTCACCCTGGATAAAAATTGTAGTTTCGCCGGCTGCCGACGCTTTTATGAAAGAGAATACATTCTGCATGACCTGACTTTTAGCGATGATGCCGCCCAACCGATTCAACTCGCCTAATCGGCGGGTTGCTTCTTCCATCTTCAGCCGGGCGTTTTTAAGCTCAGTCAAATCAATAACGGTTTCAATCACACCTATAATGTGTCCGCGATTATTTCTAATGACCCGGGCTTTTTTACTCACCGAAAGGGCATGCCCGTCCCGGTGGTTGATCATGCATTCAGTCGGTGTGGTTTTCCCGGTTTTAAGTATCTTACAGTCATGCAAACCGGAAGGACAGCCTCTTCCGAAACAATAGCTGAACTTGAGTGTCCGACAGCTTTTCCCTTTAATTTCGTTGAATGAATATCCGGTAATGGATTCCATGGCCGAATTCCAGGCCACAATTTTTCCGGTAAGATCCAGCACGAACACACCATCGCCGATAGCATCAAGCAACTGATTGAGCAATTCGTTTTTCTCGATCGCCTGTCGAATGGTTTCCATAGTTGGATATTTTTTATTGTTGAGTGGTTAAGTGGCGCCACTAGTAGCGCCACCAAGTCGTATTTTTATCATAAGTGGCGGATAGTAAATTGTCAATCCTTTGTGAGGTTGGAACACTTCCCAAAAAAATGTTTTTATATTTACATATCATATTAAATAGTTACATAAAACTAAAGTATTGAGAGGATCTTCGGTATAATATTTGTATTAACTATGTTTAACCGGACAGCCAATAGCTGAAAGGTGCACCAAGTTAACTTAAACATAAGGAGATTAGCCATGAGTAAAACAAAAAAATACATGATGGTTCACAACTCCCCCGATGTTGACTGGGAAGTAATTAAGGAGAACTGGCGCAAACTGGCAACCGTTGAAGCAGCAACCTGGGTGAGAACCTACTACAACGACAAAATCGGCATGCGCTTCTGCATCTGGCTGGCCCCCACCGAAGAAATTCTGAAGGATATTTTCACTGAAATCGGCATCAGCTGGGAAAGCATCACCCAGGTAGAGGAAACCGTCCCCGATGTTTGGAGAGGAACGTGGGCGGACGATCTTGCTGAAGCATATGAAAGAACCGGAATGTAAAAGATGCAACATGACGATATAAATCATTATCGCCATATTCAACCTTTTCCAACCCGATAACAGCCATGGGCTGACCTGGCCTATCGACAACCAGACTCAGCCCACAGCAAAGTTAAAAACACACCAGACATAGATCTTACCCCGTTTTCTTCTGGTACATTTCGATAAACCCATTGAGTTTATCTGCCCGGTCCTGCATGAACCGGATCCACAAGTCCAGGACCTCCCTGCCCTCGTCGGTGATAGTGTAAATCCGTTTGGCCGCCCCGGCCTGCTCGGTGTCCCACTGTGAACTGAGCAGATTATCATCTTCCATTTGCCGCAAATGCCGGTAAATCATTCCGGGAGGTGCCGTGCCCTCAATGAAACCAAAAGTCTGAATAGTGGAAATCAGTTCGTATCCGTAAGATGGGGCAGGTATCAACCCAAGAAGGATAGAGGCCTGGATATATCGTTCCTGTCGGCCTGACCCCGGTATATTTTTATGTGCCATATACAACTCCTTGACATATATCCTTTAAGGATATATGTTACATTAAAAGATATGATACTAATATCATATCTATCCTTAACAATACAGGAGGGAATCATGACCAAAATTTTTGTCAGAGAAAGACGAAAAGTTGAAAAGGGTGAAAAAAAAGCCCGCTTTCGTGTCGTTGCGTTAAGCAGCAAGGAAATAAAGATTTACGCCAAACATGTTCGGAAAAACGAGCTTGAACTCATTGCAAAAGAGGCGAATGCAGAAATCGTCTATCTGTCCAGACATGAATCAGGCCAGCAGAATGGGAAAAAATGAACCAACGGATTGTGCCCGGATACCCCCGGGCACAATCCCGCTTCGTTTGATCAAGTTAGCCCACGTCTCTGTTTAACAAGTCTAAGAAACCAGGTATTTGGAAGAGAAGTTACCCAAATGCAAGGCACAAGCAATGCCGCAGGTGGGTAACTTTGTGAGCATGCGCTCCTCTAACGAGACGTTCAAACACTATTTATGAATAATCGTTCCTACATGCTTGCCCTCCAGCGCCTCTCTGATTTTTTCAGGATACCGCAGCGCATCAATCACCTGCAACTCTTTTAAACATTTGGCATTCTTAAGCATATTGAGAATGGGCCGCTCAATAATCAAGTCATCAAGGTCCAGCTCAATCAACTCATCCACGGAGATCTTATCATAAAATTCCAGTTTCTCTTTTTTCTTTGCCTTTTTGGGATCCTTTGAAAAAAGTCCTGTTTCATCCTTGAGATAAATCAGGGACCTGGCTCCGATATTCTCAGCCAGCAAAAAAGCCCCACAATCGGTTCTGTGGGGAGGAATGGAACCGAACTGCGCCGGATGTTCAAAAAAGCCATAGGGCGGTATACCTGTGGTGATCGGCAGGTATCCCTGGCGGCAGAACATGGTCAATTGCTCAAGATGGTCCCCGTGGCCGATCCGAACACCGCCGTGTTTGGCCAATAGAACGGAGAGCATCACCGCATTCTGGGATGAGACCTTATCCCCAAGCTTTGACAGCACCCCTGTGGGCATACCTAGATCCACGCCAATATTGTACACGTGCCGTGCCCTTGTGCCGCCGCCGGTCATCAGCAGCAGCTTATAATCTTCTTTAACGCTGATCAGTTCGTCAACAATGGGAAAAATCGCTTTTGATCCCCGGTCCATGATGCTTTGACCGCCGATTTTCAACACATTGATATCCGGATGCATCCTGAAATACTCTCCGGATTCGGTGGTTTTTAAAAATTCCTTGCTCACCAGGGATTCCCCCAGCATCGGCGTATCAATGTGAAGCCGCCCCTTGTTCTCTGATTCTTTGATCAATTTTCCCATTTTTCCTCCTTAATATGATTAATGTTGTCCGATGCAGGTGTATGGCAAAAAGAAGAGAACGATTGCTTAATTTTTATATGAAAGACTGGATAAGTTACTCAGATCTTTCAACCTTTGTTGTGGGTTTACGCCTGGCAGTTGATATGTCAGGTCGGCCCATGGCCGTTATTGAGGTATTCTTAATAATTTATCAGGAGAGATCGCCAAAGTCCAACAGATTTTATCTCTCGATGATCGAGTTTCTGCTTTACAAAAGAACCTCTAATTGTCAAAAATATCGCGCAACCTGACACTGAGTTGCTCTAAAGAAAACGGTTTCTGGATAAATCCCACGCAGCCGCGTGCCAGGATCTCTTCAGCCTGTCCGCTTAGGCTGTATCCACTGGCAAGCAGCACCTTGACCTGCGGATCGATCTCTTTGAAGGCATCAAAAATCGCACTGCCGCTCATACCCGGCATAATGACATCCAGAATCACCAGGTCAATCTTTTCAGAAAACTGACGAAAAATGTCCACCGCAGTTTCACCGTCCGTTGCGGACATCACTTTATATCCCATTGATTCAAGCATGGGCTGCCCCACCTGCAAAATGACCTCTTCATCGTCAATAAGCAGCAGGGTTTCTGTACCCTTTGAAATAATTTCGCACAATGCAGGCTCAGTTTCCACATCGCCATCCGAGGCGGGCAGATAAATATAAAAAGTAGTGCCTTTGCCCGGTTGACTGACAAAATCAATGGCGCCGCCATGATTTTTGATAATGCCATAAGCCGACGCAAGGCCCAGTCCGGTGCCCCGCCCCATCCCCTTGGTGGTAAAAAACGGCTCAAATATCCGTGCCTGGATTTCAGGATCAATACCAGTGCCGGTATCAGAAATTGAAACGCATACATATCGTCCCGGCTGAATATCAAATGCATTGGAAAATACGGCATCCAGAACCATATTTTTTGCATCAATGACAACAGCGCCGCCATCAGGCATAGCCTGCCATGCATTAATGTAAATGTTAAGCAGAACCTGCTCAATCTGATTTTTATCAGCAACGATTGCCCACAAATCATGCTCTATATTTTCCTGGATCTGGATCTCTTTGCGCGTGCGGCCGAACATACGGGCGGTATCCATGACAACCTGATTAAAATCCAAAGACTTGGCCATGTATTTGCCGCCCCGTGCAAATCCGAGCAGTTGCTGGGTTAATTTAGTTCCGGAGCTCACGCAGGATTCGATACTTTTTAATTTTTTGTAATGATACTCAGACGGGCGGGTTTTGAGCATCATTAATGAAATATTACCCTGAATACCCATCAACAGATTATTGAAGTCGTGGGCCACACCCCCGGCAAGGGTTCCGATCCCCTCCAGTCGCTGGACCTGATGCAGCCGCTCCTGAAACGCTTTCTTTTCAGCTTCGGCATTCAGCCGTTCACTGATATCCAGGACAACGCCGCGATAACCGATCTTTTCACCGTTGTTATCGAGAATGGGGGCGGTTGACACATCCACAGTCCGCTCATCGCCGTCTTTGCGGAAAATTGTCAGACGGGACAGATTACCGTTCACGCCGGAACGATAGGTATCAGAATATGTTTCAGGTTCTGTGCGTGAGCTTTCTGCATCCAGCAATATAGAATAATCCATTCCTTGAAGCTCTTGGACCGAATATCCAAGAATGATCGCCAGGGAATCGTTGAAAAAGGTCAAACGCCCCTTAAGATCCACTTCGTAATAGCCGTTGTTGGTATTCTCTATGATGGACCGGTATTTTTCTTCACTGCGTCTAAGCGCCTCTTCTTTTTCTTTGCGCGCTTCAATTTCATTGCGCAGTTGTTCATTACTCTTTTGTAGATCCCGTGTGCGTTCTGCCACAAGGTCCTCCAGTTGATCCTGGTAACGGCGCAGTTTGAGCTCAGCTTTTTTTCTATCGGTAATAATACGCAACGAACCGATAATTTTTTCCGCATCACCGTCCTCATTGCGTTTTAAGGCTGCCGAAACCGATCCATAAGCAATTTCACCTTGTTCGTTTTCCAAGGTCACTTCCCAATCACTCACAGAGTTTTCATCAAAGATTTTGGATAAAAAGCGTTGGTAATCATCGGCATTTTTATAGAACTGAGTGAGATTAATGCCGATAATCTCCTTGCGATCCCGCTGCATCAATCCCTCTACAGAGGGGCTTATTTCTAAAATTTGGCCTTCAATGGTGCATTCAAAATAGATGTCTTGAATATTTTCAAAGATCAGACGATATTTTTTTTCACTGGTTCGCAGAGATTCCTTCATCTGTAAAAAGGCGGCAGCCGTTTCATTGATCTCTTTGAAGATGGAACGAGTATTAAAATTCGCGGTCAAGTCATGCTGCTTGATGGCAAGCGCCTCCTTTTCCAGCCCCATCAAAGGCCGTGTGATGCTGCGAAACAACTGTAAACCCACCAGGGTAGCAATCACGGAAAATGCCAGGGTAATCCAAATATTAAGCAATCGATTTTCTTTGAGTGCCCCCAGGTAGTCATTTTCCGGGATATATACGCCGATCATCCAGGGCCAGTGTGAATCGGCAAACTGAGTGAACATGGTATTGTACACGTCTCCGTTATGGGTGAATTTGGCAAACTGGGAGTGGTCGAGTTTCAGCAACCCGGCCTCAGTTCTCTGCCACTGGATGGCGTGAAAGGCAGAACGGCTTAGTTCATCGTCCAATTCATCAATTTTAACCATTCTAAAATGGTGGGCCTTGGTGCTTTCGACCTGCTTAATTTTTGAGATATCAGGAAATGCCACCACATCTCCGTTATTATTAAGCATAAAGGCACGGCCACGTTTTCCGATCCGAAGTTGGCTGATGAAGGTGGACAGGTCATCAATTTCAATATCCACACCGACAATGCTCTGTAACTGTCCGTTTGCCTCGAATATTGGACCGGCCACCGTAATGCCGGGTTTTTGTGATGAGAAAAAAATGTAGGGTTCCGTCCAGATAATTTCCCGTTCGGCAAGGGATTTTTGATACCATGGACGCTGCCGGGGATCATAGGTGTCGCTGGGGTCTTCAGCCGTTTTAATCATGCTGCCGTCTGAATTTCGCCAAATAAGCCGGGTTCTTTTAACACCATTGGGATGATCGATTATTTTGGTCCGAAACCCGTCGGGGGTAAGTGAATTACTGCGGTTAACATAAAAAAAGTCACCATTGGGCATACCAATATAAATGCCGGCAAAATGGGCATACAAAGACAATTGATCAAGAAAATACCGTTCAAGAGCCTCATAGTGCTGATTACGACTTCCCACGACCTCGGAAGCCAGCAGACGCTTGGTCAGAAGTGCTGCCCGCTGAGCCAGTTGGAGATGGTTTTTGGATTGGGTCATGGTCAGGTCCGCAATGTTCTGCATCACGTCGCAGGCGTGGCCGGCCAGCGTCCGCTGAGATGATACATAGGAAGACGATGTGATCAGGAGTTGCATCCCCCAGATGAGCCCCAGGCAACCCAAAACCATTGCCCACCTTATCGATATTTTCATTATTCCCTCCATCAAAAAAAAACCGCCCGCTGCTTTCACAGCAACGATGTTTCTGGCATATTCAAAATTTTTCTGATAATATTGTAACATCTAACGCATAATTTTCTATGCCCAAAATTTTTTCATGGTTTTATGAACTCGACAAAAATAAATATTGCTGACTTTACCTCATAAACTAAACCAGGTTAACCCAATTCAAAAGAGGAGGTTGATCTAAAATGGCAAAACCAAAACACAATCTTTTAGTTTCCCTAATGTTCACGTTGTTTATGCTGCAGATCGGCCATGTGCCATGCACAGCATCAACAGATGGAAATCAGGAAGAACTGGCCCCCGGCAGGCTTCTTGCGAAACAGGCGGTCAAGGCAAAAAAACGATGGATCACTGCAGATCATTCAAAATTTGACATCCTGCAGCAGGAATTTTCCTCAGGCCCACAAGTGACGGCAGCATGCCTGAACTGTCATAATGAAGCGGCCCTGCAATTTCATAAAACCATACACTGGACCTGGAAAGCCCCGGGCAAAGACCTGGCTACGCCACTGGGAAAAGGCGGATTTTCCATCAACAATTTCTGCATTAACGCCAGCAGCAACGAGGCGCGCTGTACATCATGTCATGCCGGATACGGCTGGAAAGATAAAGACTTTGATTTCACCGATCAAACTAAAGTTGACTGCCTTGTCTGCCACGAAACCACCACGATTCATGAATGGGAGGTGGCAGACAAGCGCCGCTCCTGACCGAAGGGTTTTTAAAACGCTCTCTAAATGACAACTTATCAACCTAAGACGGCCATCACCCTTTCCGGCAGATGGCTATCTTAATTTTTAATGGTCATCCTAAAAAAAAAATTGTCAAACACCGGCAAAAGACCATAATAAAGACCCGATTCATCATCCGGCGGACGAATGGATAGATATGAGAATAAAAACAAATTTTTAGGAGGCACAAACCCATGATGAAAAACACAATGCTGAAACTGATGCTCATCTTCATGTGCTCATACATGTCCATGTTGGGATGTGACTCAAAACAGCCGGTTAAAATAGGTTTTATCGCCGGCATGTCTGGCCGGGTGGCAGATCTGGGAATCGCCGGGTTGGATGCGGTCCAGATGCTGATCGAAAAAGAAAACAGAGAAGGCGGCATAAACGGTCACAGGATTCAACTTATCATCAAAGACGACCGGCATGATCCGGAGGTTGCCCGGCAGGCGGCAACCCAATTAATTAACGAGGGTGTGTCTGCAATCATAGGGCCCATGACCAGCCAGATGGGCATGTCCATCATGCCGATTCTCAACAAACACCGGATGCTTTGCGTAGCCCCGACAGTGAGTACACAAAAACTTTTCGGCCTTGACGATTATTTTTTTCGTGTTTTACCTTCTGTCCGGACAAACACATTGGTCAGTGCCGATTACCAGATTAAGTCCGGCAATATGACCCGCGCTGCAGCGATATACGATGTGGGAAATCGATCATATACGGGAAGCTGGCTTGAAAATTTCGAAGAATTTTTTGTTAAAGGCGGAGGTAAAATTATCTCCGTCATTCCTTATAACACCAAAAAAAATAATCCGTTTGAAGATATTGCAAATCAAACGCTTTCATTGGATATCAACGGCATCCTGATTATTGCCAACTCAATGGATTCTGCGCTCTTATGCCAGCAAATTCGCAAAAAAAATAAAACAATATACATCACCCTGGCTGATTGGGGGGCAACTGAACAGCTCCTGGAATTCGGAGGAAAGGCTGTTGAAGGAGTTACCGTGGTTCAGACCTTTGACCGTGAAGCCCCCTCCCCCGCATACCAAACTTTCCGGAAAGCATATATGGAGCAACTGGGCAGGGAGCCGGGTTTTCCTGGCGTAAACGCATATGACGCCGCCCATGTAGTCATCACAGCGCTCAAGCGTCAGAAAAAGGGAGAAGATCTTAAAAAAACCGTGCTTTCCATCCGGCGGTTTGAGGGGTTGCAAGGCCCGCTCATATTTAGCGATTACGGAGATATGACACGCCCAAACGCCTTCATGAGTATTGTTAAAAACCGAAAATTTATTTTGCCGGAGTAAGGGTTTGAAAAAAACAAAATCCCTTCGTTATCATCAATCGTTACAGTTTGCACTGGTAGCGGGCTTGCCGGTATTGATGATCGCGATTCTCGTATGGTTGTTTTTGCTGCCCGCCATGCAGTCCGATACCAAAATCCGGCATCAGGGCATGGCCCGTTCCATTGCCGGACAAGTATCCTCAAATGTGCTGGGAGGCCAAAGGCAACTGGCCGCGTTGGCAAATTTTATCCAGACGATAGATGGGTTTTCGGACCGACAACTCACTGCGCTTTTAGATTCCCAATGCGGTGAAGGAGAGCTGTTTGAGACGATCTACATTTCCTCTCCCCTGAAACAGCGTGTCATGGCGTTGGGGCTGACACGATCCCGGCGCTTTCTTCGGCGGGATTTAATTGGGCTGGATCTTTCCGGCAGGCGATTCGTCAAAGCGGCAGGGATACCTGAAAACCCTGTCTGGTCTGAGACGTTTATGTCAACGGTCAGCCGCCGCCTGGCTGTGGCCCTTACCATTCCAATGTCTGAGAATTTGATCACGGCTGAAATCACCCTGGATAATTTGTCTGAAAAAATCAGCCAACTGCCTGGGGAAAACCAATTTTTAACCTATGTGATTGACCGTAACGGGCGGATTGTCGCAGATTCTCAGCGATCGAACTGGGGACAGCGATTACAGGGGTCTCTTTTTGCCTTTGCCGATCCCGAACATGGCGGCCAAGTTATTTCCGGTTCCTTTGAACTGGATGGCGCATCGTATCTGGGAACCGTTGTGTCCATTGACGCTCTGGGATGGAAGGTTATAGTTGCTCAGCCGGCATCCAAAGCATACAGCCCCCTTCGATCCACCTTGATCACCTTTGCTTTAGGCCTGACCATGGCTTCAATCCTGGCGTTGTTTCTATCCTGGAACCGGGCCAAACGTCTGTCCCATATCTTTCGGGCCTATACCGAAAAGGCAAGAGCCATCGCCGATGGCCGGTATGACAAGATATGGCCATCTTCAGCTATCACCGAACTATACCTGCTGGGACAAAGCTTGAAGCACATGGCCGGCATGATTGATCAAAGAGAAAAAGAGCTGGTTAAAAAAAGAGAGGCGATGAAAAACCTTATTGCCAACGTCCCAGGCATTATGTATAAATTTTCCGGAAATTCACAACATCCGGAATTCAATGATGCCTCAACCGTATTAAAAGAAAAAGTAAAAGCCCTGCTCGGAATTCATTGGCATCCAAAGCAACTATTTAATGATTTTATTGCCTGTCTGCCCAAAGCGGATCAGTCTCGTTTTGTATTATCCGTTCAAAAAGCTGTCGATGCGGTCACCCCCTGGCATTACGAAGGACGTTTTATCAAACCCGATGGAGAAGAAATATGGATTGAATGCACTTCACAGCCTCGAAGCGTCGACAAAAAACTTGTTTATTACGGATTTATCATGGACAGTACCCGGCGCAAAGAGGCTGAAGAAGAACTCCGCCAGCTTAAAAACTATCTTTCAAATATCATTGATTCCATGCCTTCGGTTCTGGTGGGCGTGGACCATAATATCCGGGTAACCCAGTGGAATCAGCAGGCCCGGAATATCACAGGGCTGAATTTTGAAGAGGCCGGGGCCCGGCACCTGACCGAGGTCTTGCCCCATCTGGCCGATAAAATAGAACAAATTAAAACCGCTATCCGGGAACACCGGGTCATCAACGCCCCCAAAATACCGGTCAAGACAAAACAGGAGATCCGGTTTGAAGATGTAACGATCTTTCCTCTCACAGCGGATGGGGTGGAAGGCGCAGTGATCCGGGTGGACGACATCACCGAGCAGGTAAGGCTTGAAGAGATGATGATCCAAAGCGAAAAGATGCTGTCCGTCGGCGGCTTGGCTGCGGGCATGGCCCATGAAATCAACAATCCCCTGGCCGCCATGATACAAACGGCCAATGTGGTGAAATTAAGGCTGGAAAATTTAGAAATCCGGGCAAATCTAAAAGCTGCCGAAGAAGTGGGTATAACTGTCGATCAAATCAGTGCCTTTATGGAAAAAAGAAGCATTCTCAGAATGTTGGACGCCATCAATGAATCCGGTCAAAGGGTCGCGGGGATCGTTGGTAATATGCTTAGCTTTGCCAGGAAATCAGAGTCTGCTTTTTCATCACATCATCCGGCACAACTGATAGATAAAGTGCTTGAACTTGCGGCAACGGACTATAATTTGAAAAAAAAATACGATTTTAAAACCATCAAAATTATAAAGGAATATGAAAAAAACCTGCCCATGGTCCCCTGTGAAGCCGCCAAAATTCAGCAGGTGCTGTTGAATATTCTGCGCAATGGCGCCCAGGCAATGCAATCCCAGGATATGGCCGACAACGATCCTCCCTGTTTTATTTTAAAAATAGCCGAAGAAAAAAATATGTTGCGCATAGAAATCCAGGACAACGGCCCTGGTATGGATGAAGCGACCCAGTCAAGGATTTTTGAGCCTTTTTTCACCACAAAACCTGTAGGGAAGGGAACCGGGCTTGGGCTTTCCGTTTCATACTTTATCATTACACAGAATCACCGTGGAACCTTGGATGTGGAGTCATCTTTAAAAAAAGGATCAAACTTCATTATACGGCTGCCGCTGGAACGTGAATGATATAGTCATATCAAGAAGCGATATTTTTTTTAACCCAGGCAAAAAATAATGTAAAAACGCAAATAAAACGTGTATATTCACTCACCTTTTTTTGCAGCACCAAAAATGCTGTGTTTTTTTACGGATATTTACTTGTTATTGTAAAGGATTTGGTGCAGTGAAAAAACTTTCTACGCCCTATTACCTTATTGATGAACAAAAGCTCCATGAAAATATGGAGAAACTTGCCGCCATCAGAAATCAAAGCGGAGCCAAACTGCTTTTAGCCCTGAAATGCTTTGCCGCATGGGGGGTTTTCGATCTGATGAAGCCATACATGGATGGTACCACCAGCTCTTCATACTATGAGGCCAGACTCGGATATGAAACATTCGGCAAGGAGACACATGCTTACAGCGTTGCCTACAGCAGTGAAGATATAAAAAAGGTCTCTGTATTTTCAGATAAAATCATCTTTAACTCCCTGTCGCAGCTTGAGCAATTTTACCCTGAATGCCGCAATGTTACCTGCGGCATCAGAATCAATCCCGGTGTCAGCTACAGTAATTTTGATCTGGCAAACCCTGCCCGCACCTTCTCCCGGCTCGGCGTCACCGCCATGACGGATATAGAAGCGGCCATGCCCATGGTGTCCGGTGCCATGATTCACTTTAACTGTGAAAATGATGATGTGGCGGCATTTGAACAGATGCTTGCCGGTATCAGCCGTAAATACGCAACTTTTTTAGAACGGTTTGACTGGATAAGTCTTGGCGGCGGAATCTCTTACACCGAAGACCATTTTGACAGCCAACAATTTATTCAAATCCTAAAAAACTTTTCACAAAACTTCGGCCTGCAGGTGTATCTGGAACCGGGAGAAGCGGCTGTAACCCATACGACATCCCTTGTAACAACCGTGCTGGATATCGTTGAAAACAATAAGAAAATCGCCGTTGTAGATGCATCCATTGAAGCGCATATGCTGGATCTGCTTGTATACCGGGAATCCGCCACGTTTCAAGGAACAGTGTCCCAAGGTGGATTTTCATATCAAATCGCAGGCAGGTCCTGTCTTGCCGCCGATATTTTCGGAGAGGGGAATTTTCAAAACGAACTTCAGATCGGTGACACCATTATGATTGAGGATGCCGCCGGTTATACCATGGTGAAAAAAAACTGGTTTAACGGGTTACAAATGCCGTCCGTAGCGCTCATGCGTACTGACGGACAAATAGATGTTTTGCAGGAATCTTTATATACGGATTATAAAAAAAGTCTATCAACTCAATGAAGGATTAAACAGTGCTTTATGGCATACGTTTTATTTAGGTGGGGGTGAAAACCACCCTTTTGGTTAAAGAAAGGAAATAATAATGAAAAAAAACGTGATGATTATCGGTGCCGGGGGCGTAGCCAACGTGGCGGCCCATAAATGCGCACAAAATAACGATGTTCTCGGCAACATTGTCATTGCTTCAAGAACGCTGTCTAAATGTGAAAAAATCATCGACAGTATAAAACGTAAGAACAGCAAAAAAAGTGATGAATACACCATAACAGCCTATCAATTAGACGCCATGGATGTTCCTGCCACCGAAAAACTGATCACAAAGACCGGTACCTCAATTGTCATCAACGTGGGCACGGCATTTATCAATATGAGTGTTCTTACAGCCTGTATCAATACCGGTGCGGCCTATATGGATACAGCCATTCATGAAAAGCCGGATAAAATCTGTGAAAACCCGCCCTGGTACGCCAATTACGAATGGAAACGCCTTGACGAGTGCCGGGAAAAAGGCATAACGGCTATTCTTGGCGCAGGCTTTGATCCCGGTGTTGTGAACGCCTATGCCGCCTATGCCGACAGGTATATTTTCGATACCATCGACACCATTGACATCATGGATGTTAATGCCGGTAATCACGGGAAATACTTTGCCACCAATTTTGATCCGGAGATTAACTTCCGCGAGTTTACCGGTGGGGTATGGACCTATATCGACCGCCAATGGGTGAAAAAAGAGATGTTTGAGGTAAAACAGGTCTACGATTTCCCGGTGGTGGGAAAGATGCCCATATATTTGAACGGGCACGATGAGCTTCATTCCCTGTCTAAACATATTGATGCCGATTCCATCCGGTTCTGGATGGGGTTTGGCGACCACTATATCAATGTGTTTACCGTGCTCAAAAACATCGGCCTGCTTTCAGAGCAGCCTGTCACCACTGCCGAAGGGCTGGAAGTTATTCCGTTGAAAGTGGTCAAGGCATGTCTGCCGGACCCGGTGTCCCTTGCCCCCCGATACACAGGCAAAACCTGCATTGGGGATCTTGTAAGGGGAAACGTCCTTGGGGAAAAAAAAGAAGTGCTGCTTTACAACATCTGTGACCATGAAGCCTCTTACAACGAAGTTGAAAGCCAGGCAATTGCCTACACCGCCGGGGTGCCGCCAACAGCTGCAGCCATGCTGATTGCCCAAGGTGTCTGGGACTGCAATGAAATGAAAAATGTTGAACAGTTAGACCCGGCACCGTTTTTAAAAATACTCAATCAGATCGGTCTGCCGACCAGGATGATCAAAGACGGGGAGGACCGGCTGCTCTCTCTGTAAGCCGGCCCTAATGTATCCTGATTTATCCCCCTCCCGAAAAAAAGAGGACTTGGACCCGGGTGATCGCATTTATAATTTTGCCGACGATCTTAACTTCGCTATCGCTATCGGGATCGCTATCGAAATGTCCATTGTTTTCGATTCCGATTCCGATGACCGATGACCTTTTTAATATAACTGCGATTTCCCTGGGACTCGGATCGGAACCTATTACATCGAATCTCAATCAATCCTTTTCCTGGGGAAATTTTATCTTCGGGTCGCCTTTTTTCAAAATTGCCTCTATTTTATCAGCAGGCAAAGGCCGACTGAACAGAAACCCCTGGGCCTCCGTGCATCCTTTCTCCACCAAATAATCAAGCTGCCGGTCATTGTCTATACCTTCGGCAATAACCCTGATATCCATACCCTTGGCCATTGACATAATGGCTGAGATGATGGATTGATCATTTTTTCTGGAATCTACCCCCAAAACAAATGAGCGGTCAATTTTAAGACAATCTATAGGCATCTCCTTAAGGCGGCTGAGACTGGAGTATCCGGTACCAAAATCATCCAGTGACACACCTACACCCTTATCGTGCAACCTTTTTAAAATATGAGAGATTTTATCCATATCTTCGGCAAAAACACTTTCGGTAATTTCAATTTCAAAACAATTGACCGGCATGCAGGTCTCTTCAAGAATTTTTTCAACCACGCCCAGAAAATTAGGATGGGTAAACTGCCTGACCGATACATTAACCGCAACCCGTTTAAGGGGCAGCCCGTCTTCAATCCACCTGCAGACCTGTGCACATGCGGTCCGCATCACCCACTTTCCTATGGGTATAATCAGTCCGCACGCCTCGGCAATGGGAATAAACTCCAAAGGTGAAACGCTGCCAAGCACTTCATTATCCCAGCGAAGCAGGGCCTCCATACCGATCAACTCGCCTGACGGAATATCCACCTGGGGTTGATAATGCAGCTGCAGCTCTTCCCTTTCAATGGCATGACGCAGCTGATTTTCTATGGTCAGCCGCTTTAAAGCCGCATCATTCATTGATTTCTGATAATACTTGAAATGCTCCATATCCCTGCTTCTCTTGGCAAAATACATGGCCAGGTCCGCATTTTTCAACAACGTTTCCACAGAATCACCGTCATCCGGAAAAATGGCGATGCCGATGCTTGGGGTGATGATAAATTCATTATCCCCAATGGAAACCGGTTTTGCCACGTGTTCAATGATTCGCTGGGAAACTACAGCCGCCGTATCCAAGCCATTAATTTCAGGCAGCAATACCGTAAATTCATCCCCACCTATCCGTGCCGCGGTCCGATCCTTGACCGACCGGGCCACCGTATCAGATAAACGCAGGCTTTTACCAATACGACCGGCAATAATTGTAAGCAGTTCATCCCCAACACTGTGGCCCAAGGTGTCATTGATGCGTTTAAAATCGTCCAGATCAATAAACAGCAGGGCCCCTTTTGTGTGATCTCTGAAATGTTGATTGATCGCCCCTTTGAGCCTGTCCAGAAAAAGGGCCCGGTTGGGCAACCCGGTTAGGTGATCATAAAAGGCCAGTTTATTCAATCGACCTTTTATTTCTCTGGTCAATTCCCACTTGCGGCTCAGTGCATGGGCCATCTGAAGCACTTCCACGTTGTCAAAGGGTTTTTTAAGAATTAAAAGACTGTCGCTTTCCCCCAAAACTTTTTGAATTTCCGACCAGGAATAGTCGGCATAAGCTGTACAAAGTACCACCTGCAGTTCAGGATCTACCTCCCACAGGTGGCTTATGGTCTCAATACCGTCCCAACCCGGCGGCATGCGTCCGTCAACAAACGCCAGGGAAAAAGGATTGCCCGCTTTATTGGCCTTTTGCACCATCTCAAAGCCATCTTGACCCTGAAAGGCATATTCAATCTCAAATTTGACATTGCTTTCCAAGGTTTTCTCGGTTGGATCATCAAACAGAAAGGATTCCATATCTTCCAGTTCACTGTTTGTTTCTGACACCTTGCCGAGGATCTTTTGAAAATCTTCATGGATGGCAGCATTGTCGTCAATTACAATAATACGGTAACTGGATTGTTTTTCCTGGCTGTTCATGATGTCTCCTGTATGGATAAGGGCAGTCTCAAAGTAAAAACCGCACCACAACCAAGCCCGGCACTTTCAGCTGTCAGGCTGCCGCCCAACTGCTTTGCGGCAAGGGCCCCGCTGTGCAAACCAAAGCCGTGGCCGTGCCGCCGCGTGGTAAAACCGTGGTGAAAAATCAGAGAAAGGTTTTCCGGTGCAATACCGGCCCCGTTGTCTTTCATCTTTATTTTAATCTGGTTTTCCCCCTCACGGGACAGGCTGATAATAATGCAATTTTCTCCCTGTCCGGTTTTGTTTTCGCTGCAAGCGTGTTTTGCATTAGAAATCAGGTTTAAAAGAATCTGCAGCACCATATGTTTATCCGTAACAATTGTGGGAACCAAATCAAACTTTCGTTCAATCCTGATCCCGTTTTTTATTAAGCTGTCACTGTTCATACGGATAGCATCCTCAACCAACTGCTCGGGTGCAAAAGATTCCTTCACGCCATGAACAGAGCCGTAACGCTGCTGCATGGCAATTATTTGTTTGACATGGTCTATCTGGGAGACAAGCTGCTCAATCTCCCCGTGCATTGCCTTTTGCTCTGCCGTGAGCGCTTGGCCAAGGGAGGTCAAATAATCCAGAATCAGTCGGCCTTTGGGGTCTTCGATTAAGAAGCCTGCCAAATCCTTCTTTGAAAGGGGAAACATCTCAATCACTTTCTGGACATTGGTCATTCTGGATTTTTTCACCTGACCCTCCAGACTGGCCACAGAGGTATTGATGCTGTTGAGCACATTGCCCACATTGTGCAGCACGTTGGTGGCCACCTCGGCCATGCCCGCGGCCCGGGATGCCTTAACCAGGGAAGATTGACTTTCGGCCAGTTCTTTCATTGCCTTTTCTTTTTCAACCACCTGTTTTTTAAGCTCAAGAGTCCGCTGGGCCACACGGGCTTCCAGGGAATTTTTTGCCTCGATCAGGGCCAACCCAAATTCGACGCCGGCAACGGCATGGGCAAAAATCTGGGTAATCACCTTAAGCCCGTTGATATGATCCTCAGGCCACCGGTCATAGGGCTGCATCATCTCGAATCCGACAATACCATATATTTTTTTGTCGGTCCGACTGGCCAAAAACAGAGCGGATTCAATCCCAAGTTTTTTTAAATCGCTTTTCCAGTCCAATCGATCAGCTATTTTATCAACATCAGGAAAATGAAGGAGCGTCTGCTTTTTAAAAAAATTGGCCAACTTTTCCTTAGAATTATCGATAATAGGATGAGAACTTAGAATCCCGGCCTTACTTTCGATTCCTTTGGCACACCACTCCAGAACCTTATCCCCCCCGACCAGGTCCGGCATCAAAGGGAAAAAGGCAACCCGGTCAAATTTAAAAAATCTGCCGATACGATGTAATGCATCTTCAATAATCTCCCGGATGGTCACAGGCGAAGCCGCCACAAAGTTTGCAGATATTTCAGCCGTCAGTGCAAGTAACGCCGTTCGTTCTTCCACCCGACGTCCCAGGGTTGTTTTGGCGTGTTCTATTGTTTCTTGTGCGGCCTTGCGTTTTGAGATATCCCTGGCAAAAGAGCAGGCAAGAAACGCCTCGTGTGCCTCACTCAAATAATTGACACTGATTTCCACAGGAAAAATATGGCCGTCCTGTGTCATGTGATGGCTCTCAAAAAGGACCGTCTTTTTTTTGACCAATTCCGCAGCATCTTGGGCAAACATCTCGGGCGTATAACCCGGATCAATATCCGCAATGGTCATCCCGAACATCTGCTCCTGGGTGTATCCAAGGCTTTTGCAGGCTGCATGATTGGCGTAGACGATTCTGCCTTGATTATCGGTCAGCAAGCAGCTGTCCATGGCATTGTCCACGGCCTGTTGAATTTTCAAAAGGGCCTGTTTTTCTGATGAAAAAAAATCTTTTGAATAGCACGTTCTTTTTGTCATGATGCCGCCGTCCCATGCTCTGCCGGCAGCTCAAGAATGAATACGGCACCCTGGCCCGGGCCTTTACTGTCAGTCCGAAGACGCCCTCCAATCTCCTTGGCTGCCAGGGCACCGGAGTGCAGGCCGAAGCCATGTCCGGATTTCCGGGTTGTAAAACCATGCTGAAAAATACGGGTCAAATTTTCAGGCGCTATACCAACCCCGTTATCCGCCACGGAAAAACAGACTGTAGCGCCCTGCCCTTTGTATATCCCTAAGGTTATTAATTTTTCATTTTTTTCGCTTTCCGAACAGGCGTATTTTGCATTATTAATAAAATTCAACAAAATCTGCAAAACCTTATGCTTATCCACCACCACATCCGGGAGATCCTCGTACTCTTTTTTAACCGTGACGTTGTGACGGACCAAAGCCCCTTGATTAAGCATCAGGGCATCTTCCATCAATATTTCAGGGGAAATGGTTTCACTGATCCCCGAGACCCGCCCGTAATTTTGCTGCATGGCAACAATCTCCTTGATGTGCTCAATACGACCGGCTAACGCTTCAGTTTCGGAAAACAGCCGGCTATGCTCATCAGCAAGGGCATTGCCAAGGGATATGAGATATTTGGGAATCTGCTGCCCCTTTGGATCCCGGGCCATAAATTGGGCCAGATCCTCCGGGGAAAGATCCATCATCCCGGCAATCTTCGACAGGTTGCCCACCCTGGATTCACGAAGCGCATCCAATATCAAGGTAGCGGAGACGTTAACGCTGTTGAGCACATTACCGACATTGTGGAGTACTCCCGTGGCAACCTCGGCCATCCCCGCAGCCCTGGAGGCCTCCAGCAGTGAGGTCTGGGCAACGGAGAGCTCGGACAAAGCCTCTTCCTTGGCCTGAACCTGATCCTCAAGCTCCCGGGTCCGCTGCTTCACCTGCAACTCAAGGGTGTCTCTGGCTTTGATCACGTCTTTTTGAAACCCCTGTCTGGCAACGGTCGCCCCAAGCATATCTGCCAGGGCCATAAAACAACTGATCTCAGCCGCTGTCCATTCGCGTACAGCATCGCAGTCTTCAAGGGCAAAAATCCCCCACCATATCCCCTCCACAAACACAGGAATAAGAATTAGAGATTGAATTTGGGAATACGTTAAAAGAATCTGCTCTGCATCACTGCACTTCTGCAAAGAAACAGACAAAGTCCGGCCTGCCGCAAGACTGTCAGCCCAGTGCGCCACCCCCCGTTTTTCAAAACTGATCATTTGGTCTTCAGGATCTTCCTGTTCCGGTGATATGCCTGGAGCCGTCCATTCAAAGCGCTTTTTTGCACCAAAAGAGCCGGCGTCATCCTTGACAATGCCATGAAATACGGCCCTGCTGATACCGGCAGCCTTTCCAATATCCTCAAGTACCTTGACAATACTTTCTTTCCAGACTTGGTCCTGTAAAAAATGATAAGCGGCAAACCGGACACTTTCCAAAATATTATTTCTTTTCAACAACGCATCGGCCATTACGTTTACAGAAACAGCCAGCGCTCCCAGCTCATCCTTTCTGCGGGTTTTCGCCCTGACGGACAAATCCCCTCCGGCAATCTTTTGAACCAGCGTTTGAAGCGCTAAAATCGGCCGAACGATCTGGCGTGCATAGGCAATGGCACCCAAAAGGCTGATAAAAATACAAGTCAGCGCAACAACAATCGTACTTTTGTATAGACCTGAAACACTTTTATCATACTCTTCAAGGGAGAGGCCCACGTGAATCCAGCCCCATTGAATGCCTGAATAGTCAAAGGGCTGGGCAAAATGAAAAACACGCCGCTGAAACAAAGGACTTAACTCAATCTCCCATGAAGTTTCACGCACCGGTCTGACAAGGTGGGAATCCTCCAGCTGGGCCACCTCCCACTTTTTCTGTTCTATAACCAAAGCAAAACCGTCATTTTTCATGATAATTAAAAAGTCAATATCAGCGTCCCCTTTCAGCAAAACCTGGGCAGAACTGACAACGCTGGAATAATCCTCATTGACTGCAGCACTTGCCGCCACATCATGCAACGAAGCGGCCAGGCCTTTGGCTTTGGAAGCCAGAGTGTTGACAAATATATCCTTTTGACTGGGAACGGTTATCACCATGAAAACCAACAAGGGAACGATGGACAAACCCCATCCCAAGAGCATGGTACGCATAAAAATGCTTAACCGCCCCCCCTTTTTGGTTTCCAATTGCCTTGTTTTGTTTTTAATTGAGGTCAATTGTTCGCCCCTTTGTTTTTCCCGGATTTTGACCTGTCACAAATGCCGTAATTCTTTTCCAATAAAGTGACAATGTTCGCAAAATCTGCTTGATCTGGGCGTGATAATCTTTTCAAAAACAGAAAACAACCGGGATATAAGGTGATGATTTTTAAACAATTTTAACCTGCTGTGCGATCTGGGGATTGAGTTCAGCCATGATATCCAACCCTTTGAGATTAACCAGGCATGCATCGGCCTGTTTAAAAAATACGGGCAGAACAGCCTCATTTATCTTGTTGACCCATTTGAGTTTACTAAAGTACGTATCGGCCTGTCCCAGTCCCTTTTCCACCATAAGCGAACGCAGCCAGGTACAGCTCAAAGCGGTTCGTGAATATTCCCATACCCTAATTGGCTATGATCCTTTTTCAATAACCTAAATTCTCCGGTGGCGGCACCAAATAAGCGCTGGTGTTCTTTGATCAATTCCATTGTCGGCCCCAGGATTTCAATGGAATTTAATACAAGATCGTCCATTTGAAACATAGTTAGAATCTGATACCCTGCGGGTGTTTGATGCCAATTTTTAATATTGTCTACAATGACACTTTTAATTATAGATTCATAGTTTTTGCGGAACCCAAGAAAACCGGGGATATATCCTTTGGACGCAGCCACAATTCGAAGCTGCTGTGCAATCTGGGGATTAAGTTCCGCCATGGTATCAAATCCGTGCCGGGTCACCAGGCAGGCATCTGTCTTGCCGAAAAAAACAGGAAGAACCGCTTCAGAGATCTTGTTGACCGGTACCACCTTGTCAAAAAAATGTTTTGCTGCCGGCAGCCCTGCCTTGCCAAGTTGAACATCCAGCCAGACGGTGCCCAAGGTAGATCCGGCATTCTTGGGAAACTTTATAACGGACTTTTTAAGCTCTTGAAGATCTGCAAAGCCGCTCTTTTCCCGGACAAGCAGCAGGTATTCTACGGCGATACTGCCCCCATAAACGGCAAAGATAAACCGGTCATGGCCAAGCAAGTCCTGTACGTGGTAAAAATCAACTGCGCTTAAGTTGATAAGATCCACACTTTTTTGCTTAATCGCTGTTTCAATTTCCCCAAGATCATTATAAATTGTCGGGTGAACGGTAACTTGAAAATCATCTTTAACCACCAACTGCGTTGCCCACAACTTCAGTGCCGCCAAGGTATCATTCTCGTTAATCTCACCGATGATCGATCTGGAGAATCCCATATTAACGATCTCTTCCGACTTTGCCGGACCGGCCGCCAGTAAGGCGGCAACAATCGGCAGCATAATGATCCCCACCCGAAACAGCGTAGAGGTTATCCAATAATTCCATCTCATCTTTATATTTACAGGATTACTCCATCTGATTTAACACCTCAGCGCCTACGATCAGGTCCAAGCGGGAAAGCAGGGCGACATGTTCATACCTGGCTTTGTAATGTTGGGCCGCCATCAGGGCCTCGGTTAACTGGGCCTGGATGACATCATCAGTCTCCACCAGCTCGCTTTGGTAGGCCCGAACGTTAAGCCCCCGGTTCTCCGTGGCAGCAGCCAGGGCATTTCCCGACGCATCACAGGATTTTTGGGCTGCGTCAAGGGATAGGAGAACATCCCTTACCTGAAGTCCTATACCCTCTTTAAGCAGGAACTGTTCCTCTTTAATCTTGGCAATGGCTGCCCTGGCCGCAGCGATTTTATTTACTGTAAGCATTCCGTTAAAAAGAGGAATTTCTACACCGATCCCAAAGGTCCATCCCTGTTCATTTTCGGGGGTGGCAAGCCCGCCGGCGCTGTCCGGCCACCACTTATGAATATCGCCGGTCAAGGCAAGCTTTGGGAAAAAACCGCTTTTGGCGGTTTTTAATGCACCCTCAGCCGCTTTAAGGCCTGCTTCTACCTTGGCCCAGTCCGGATTGAACGTATAGGCTTTTTCCACGATTTCGCCCGTATCAATGGGAAATGACGACAAAGGGATTTTTCTATCTTCAGGTTCAACACTTTTTTCCCAGGACAGCCCCATGGTATTGGCCAGGGCAGCCCGGGACATCAGCTTGTTTTTTTCAAGCAGGGCGACCATGGATCTTAAGGTATCCACCATGACCTTGTTGTTGAGCCAGTCTGTTTTTTTCACCGTGCCTGCCCCCTCTTTATACATGGTCTCAGTCAGGTTCAAGGTGGCGTTCATCCGGGACAGGGTGTCAAGGCCTACCTGGTGCAGTTTTTTGGCCAGCACGGCCCCCCAGTAATACCGCTTGACGTCGTCAATGATTTCAAGATCCGTGCGCCGGACCTCCTGTTTCATTATGTCCACAAGGCCCTGGGTCTGCTCCCGATACCCCTTTCGCATGCCTCCGTCGTATAAAAGCCACGTGGCTTCAATGGTGGCGGTATAACTTTTTTCCACGAGGATATCTATTTCCTGCCCCGGTGTGGGGATGGACAGTCCCGCCAATCCACCTAATAACGGATGGTTTGGCAGGGTAATGGCCCCTGCAGGATAATCGAAATTAAGTGCCTCATCCAGACGCGAAAACCCACCCTGGGCTGTAACCTGGGGCCAGTATGCGGCAAGGGTCTGCCGGTGCTGGGCTTGGGCCATTTCAAGGGCGAACCTGGACGCCGGCCGGCGACGATTGTTCTCTAACGCCTGTTCTATACATGCGTCCAATCCGGCTTTTTGTATCTCTTCTTTTTTTTGTAATTCCCGGCTTTGTGCAGGACCTGCGATCATGGTCAACACAACTATAAGCATAACAGCGACACGCCAGGCATCTTTGGGCCAAATCTTTTTTCTACCCATCTACGCTCCTTTTCAAATTCTTAACTTTTAATTCTTTAAAAAGGCTCTATTTTTTTAGTACAGGATAAACGGAGATTAATGTTTCATCCAACCCAAGTATCGGACGAAAGCCCCCTTTTTTTGGCGAATCTTTTTCTTATAATACGTTTACTATACTTTAGATACTGCACTTTGGCTACAAATAGATGCATATAACGCCTCGTTTCAGCTCTTGAACTTTGGATTTATAATTTTTTCGAAATGCCAGAAAACCAGGGATGTATCCTTTGGAAGCGGCCACAATTTTAAGCTGACGTGAAATCTGAGGATTAAGTTCGGCCATAATGTCAAAAACTTTTTGGGTCACCAGGCAGGCATCTTCCTTGCCGAAAAAAACTGGAAGAAGGACCTCACTGACCTTACCCACATGCGCCATGGGGTCAAAAAAATATTCTGCTGCCGGCAGCCCTGCCCGTGCCAGTTCCACATCCAGCCAAATAATCGACCGGGAAAACCCGATATTAAGGTGCTCATTGGCCTGAATCACGCCGCTGTTCAGGCTGGCGGCAGCGACCAGCAGTATCATGGCCCAACACCTGTATTTTACCGGCTTGATTTTAATTGCTGACTGCATTTGTTCCTTCACCGACATATTAAATCCATTTTCGCCTCGTCTATGGCGGACTATGACACCAAATCACCCTCGGGATCGAAACGTCCATTGTTTTCGATTCCGATCCCGACGATCTTTTGGATATAAATGGAGTTAACATGCACCAAACAAGCCGCATCATTTCTCCAATGGTAAACGTATGATAAAATTCGCCCCTTTTCCCGGAGACGAAACCACATCCATTGTCCCGCCATGATTTTGTGTAATGATAAAATATGAAACGGATAATCCAAGGCCTGTGCCCACCCCCACAGGCTTTGTGGTAAAAAACGGCTCAAAAATCCTTGACCGGATGGCTTTATCCATTCCCGGACCATTATCTTGAATCTCTATGCGCAACATACTTTCTTCCCTGGCAAGTCTTAAAATAAAACAGGGAAATTCGCGGCTGCCTGCATCCCGATTCTGCATAGCCTGGGCACCGTTGCGTAGAATATTCAATAAAACCTGCTGTATTTTTGCCCCTTCGCAAAAAATCATGGGCAGATTTTTTCCATATTCTTTGATGATTTTAATTGTTTTAAAATCATGCTGTTTTTTTAGATCATAATCGGTGGTTGCAAGTTCCAGGGTCCTGTCCAGAAGTTGAATTGGATCACAACTTGAAAGAGCGGCATCTGATTTTCTGGCAAAACTGAGCATATTATTCACAATTTCGGACATCCGCCAGCCGGACTCATTGATGGCGTTGATCATCCGTAAAATGCCCCGTTTTTCCATGAACGCCCCCATTTTTTCAATAGAGACGCCCACTTCATCGGCGGCCTTGAGATTTGCAGGTATGCTCAAGTCCTGCAGTCTTGATCTCATTACATTGGCCGTTTGCATCATACCGGCCAACGGGTTGTTGATTTCATGGGCCATGCCTGCGGCAAGTCCGCCGACAGAGAGCATCTTTTCGCTTTGAATCATCATTTCCTCCAGGCGCACCTGTTCGGTGACGTCGTCCACCCGGATGACTGCCCCCTCCATACTGTTATCCTTCAGGGGGAAAACAGTGATATTATCGTAACGACTCCCGGTCTTTGTTTTGCACACAACCTTAGGTGAACTGATCACCCGGCACTCACGGATGGCCGTCTCGATTTGCTGCATCTGCCCGGCCAGACTGGGAAACACCTGTGCCAGGGGCAGGCCCAGAACCATTTCCAGACTCAATCCCGTGGCTTGCCGGGCCTTACGATTCCACTGGGTCACCCGGCCCTCACGATCCACCCCCACCAACACCGACGGCATGGAATCAATAATATTTGAAAGATAATTTTTAAGATGGTGAAGCTCGCCCTCCGCCTTTTTTTGTTGGGTAATATCCCTGAATTCCACCGTTCTGACCTGTCTGCCTTTGTATGGTATGTTGTGGGCTGCAAGCCGGACTGGATATTCTTCCCCGTTTTTACGCAGGCCAAAAGCTTCATAGGGTTCTTGGTAGCCCGAAGCAATCATGTCCCTTACCATGTGCCTGGATCTTTGAGTAAGCAGCAGCATTCCGTCCATTCCGATCAACTCATCAACCGCATAACCGGTTATTTCCGCCAACCCTTGATTGCATTCAAGAATGCGGCCTTGGTCATGGATCATAATGCCGCCAAAAGAAGCGTTATGAAGCGCTTTAAAACGTGCTTCACTCTCTTTGAGCTCATGGATGAGATGATGTAATTTTTCCTCGTCCTGTTTCTGGCGGGTAATCTCGGAAATCACTCCGATCACACCGACGATCTGGCCATCGACATTCTTGAGTGGCGTAAAATTTTCCCGAAACCATGCATCTTCATTATGGGCCAAAGACAATTGTACTTCCATTTCGCCTTGGGGCTCACCAGACATCGCCTTGCGTATATTTTCTTCGGTCACGGATCCGCGGATAGATGAAAATACCTCCCAGGGCCTTTTCCCAAACGCCTCCTGTCTCTTTGTAAGGGTAATTTTCTCTACGGCTTTATTAAAAATCTGATACCTGAATTCATTATCCAGAACGATGATACCTTCATTCATCGACTCAAGGATGTTGAGCAGCAGCTGTTCATTCTCCCGCAGTGCGGCTTGGGACTGCTTTCGCTGGGTAATATCCATCAAAACGCCATAATATATCAGCTCCTCATCTACCCTTCTGGGAACCGAATTACCTTCAAACCATAGTGTGTCGCCGGAAGGTTTGGTGAATTGTCCCTCATAATGCCAGGGCGCTTCTTTTTCAAGCGCATTTTTGAGTGACATGGAAAAGCGGTCGCGATCACTTTCAGGCAGACAAGCGACAAATTCACTAAAAAAAGGTTCCATTTCAGAATCCAAACCGAACATATCAATGACCCGCTCTCGTATCACACTGGTCAAGCGGCTCGATAATAGAGAGTTGGGATCTGCTTTGTATTGATACACGACACCCGGAACATTTGAGACAAGATCCCTTAGCCGCTCTTCGTTCTCCATCAACGCGTGTTCCATCCGCTTACGTTCAGTGATGTCCATGGCCAGGCCCACGACGGCGGGCTCCCCGAATTCGTCTTCATCACATGGGACCTTTATGGTCCGAAGCCACCTTCTATCGCCGGCACTCTCCCGGTAAGGTTCTTCAACGATAAATATCTTCTCTCCACTTTCGATGGCTCTGCGATCGTCAGCCAGCATCCGTTCCACCTCATCCGGATCAGGGTGAACATCCCGATGCATCCGCCCCTCAAGTTCATCTACCGTCATGCCCAAACTATCTGCAATGGCCTGGTTGACCATGAGGAATCGGCCCTCTTTATTCTTTACAAAAATCATGGAGGGTACGATATCCATTATGCGGCGCAGCATCCGCTCATTTTGACGCAATTTTTTTTCCATCTTTTTGCGGCTGCGGATGTCCTTAATGAATACAAAGGCATACTGTTGTCCTCCATATTCCATTCGGTTACTTGTTATTTCCACGGGAATTTGGGACCCGTCCTTTTTCAGATGAACCGTTTCAAAACTATCCCATTGGCAGGTGGCAAGCGTTTCGAGATCTGTCTCCATGGCATCGGCAGACATATAAGGATCAATATCGAAAATTGATAACGCCGTTAACTCTTTTACGGTGTACCCCAGCATATCAGCGGCATAGGGGTTGGCATTGAGAATGCGTCCATCCATTGCCAGCTGGTGAATGCCGATGGAGACATTCTCAAAATAAAACCGGGTCAGACCCAAGGCAATACTTTGTGTATCCTCAGACAGTGGATTCAAGGCCGCTGTTTGGCTGCGCAGTTCACGTAGTTCGGCAATAAGTTGGGATTTGGTTTTATCCTCATCTCTCATTTTGATTCTCCCGGGGAGCCTGATCAGCGTTTGGCAAGTTGGTGGTTTCAATAATCAAGCCATGGTGTAATTTAACCACATTTTTACCGAAATAACCACAAATGAAAATATCGCAAGGCAAGTCTATTTTAAATCTGTGGCGATTAAAAAATTGTTTCAAACCTGAAGAAAAGACAAAGCACCCTCTGCCCGTTTTGCTCGCCCCTAACACAAAAACGCGGTACTGAGTCAGTACCGCGTTTTGTTCGGCAATAATTATTTTTGAATTAAATTTTGGACAAAATTATTTGGCCATTGCCTCCATGGCTCTATCAGGATTTGCTTCAACTTTCTTTAAAATTTCCATGGTTTTTGCTTCAGGCAGCCAGTCAATTTTTCCATTTGATACGTCATAAATGGCGCCAACCACTTTGGCTTTCCCTGCGTTCACCAGATCTCGGGAAGAAGGGCTTGCCATAAACAAGTCTTCGATGCCTTTCCAAATATTTTCCTCAATTGCATAGGGTATAATATCCGTACCATGGACATGTGGGTTGTCCGCCATCGCTTTTTTCACTGCCGGGATGATGTTATCAACCAAAGGCGGTATATTTCTTTCCAATGGGTGACCGTGGCCTTGGACTGCCTTTGTCACTGCGGTTACTGCGCCGCATTGCGTATGCCCAAGCACGACAAATACCGGCGTGTTGACATGGGCAAGGCCATATTCCACAGACCCGATCTCATCAACATCAAGAACATTGCCGGCAACGCGAATCACAAAAATATCCATAACACCGGCATCAAATAAAATCTCTACCGGAACTCTGGAATCAGAGCAGGTGATTACGGTTGCATAGGCGTGATCACCCTGATCTTCTTTCCCGGCAAGTGCAAGGCGGGCCGCATCCGTATGGGGCTGGGTTGCCTTACCGGTTACAAAACGCTCATTACCTGCTTTGAGCATGGCGATTGCTTCATCGGGACTGGGTTTAACTGCTTTACTGCCACTGGCGAAAACAGGGACACTGGATAGAGCCAAGAAACAGCTGACAACTAAAACAGATTTCAAAATTTTTTTCATCGTTGGTCCTCCTCCTCTAAAATCAAAGAATAAATTTTGTGGCAAACGCTTAACCTCCAATAGGCTATAATTCACCTGTTTAAAAACAAGGAAACTGGAGAGTATCGTGACCCTTGCCGGGAAGACAAGAAAAAATTTGATATAATAAAATTTTCCCTTCGTCTTTATCAGAAAAGAAAAAAAACGAGCACGTTAAAATCAACGCAATAAACTTATGCATTGGGCATTTGACCGTGAAGAACACAAAGATCACGGAGGTATTAAAATACGCTCCTTCAAGATCCTCGTGCTCTTCGTCAACGTCGTGGTTCTAATCTTAGAGTCCTACAAGCCATTGACTTTTTACCCTGCCCCGCTGTAATAACAGCCAAAGGCTGACCTTGGTCTGTCAATACCAGGCTCACCCCACAGCGAGGCATGAAAACAATTTAATAACTTATTGATATTTCATACAAAACCCACATGAATATTCAAATAGCAATCAGCCGGGATACCGGACTGAAAGAAAACCAGGTAGCCGCAGTGCTGGATTTACTGGAACAAGGTTCCACAGTGCCGTTTATAGCACGATACCGCAAAGAACGCACAGGCAGCCTGGACGAGGTGGCCATCTCCGATATCCGGGACCGGGCCAAGCTGTTAAAAGAACTCGAAGCCAGGAAACAGGCAATTATAAAATCTTTGGAGGAAAGAGCGCTTTACACCAAAGCCTTGGCCCAACAAATTGAAAATGCCGACACCATGACACGGCTGGAAGATGTGTATGAAAAGTATCGGCCCAAAAGAAGAACCCGGGCCTCAATCGCACGGGAAAAAGGGCTGGAGCCTCTGGCTTTGATGATTCTGGCACCTAAAGCCCCTGTGGACCTTCAAAAGGAAGCAAGCAAATTCATCGGTCCTGATGTGACAAACCCGGAAGAGGTATGGGCCGGTGTAAGGGACATCATTGCCGAAATCATCAACGAAGATGCATCCATCCGGTCAGGGATCAGGGATCTGTTCGTCAAAACCGCCATGATCAGCTCAACGGCAATCAAAAGCAAAGCTGAAGAGGGTGCTAAGTTCAAGGACTATTTTGACTGGCAGGAACCGGCATTTAAAGCCCCGTCTCACAGGATACTTGCCATGCTCAGAGGGGCTGCTGAAAAATTTTTGCGTATCCATGTCCTGCCCGAGGAAAAAAAGGCATTGCGTATCATCCATGCAATTTACCCGGGCAAAAGACAGGTTACCCCCCAAAGCCGGGAGCAGATCCTTGGCGCAGCCGAAGACGCATACAAACGGTTGTTGTCCAAATCCATTGAAAATGAGGTATTGCGCGGTCTCAAGCAAAAGGCCGATGAAAAGGCCGTGGCGGTCTTTTCGAACAATCTGCGGCAGGTGCTTCTCTCTCCTCCCCTCGGCGGCAGGCCTGTGCTTGCCATTGACCCCGGATTTCGCACCGGATGCAAAATCGCCTGCCTGGATGCCACGGGAAAGCTGGTTCACCATGATGTGATCCATCCCCATAGCCCAAACGGAAAAACATCCGCCGCTCAGCTCATCCCAAAACTTGTGAAGCGTCACAAAATCCGGGCCATCGCCGTGGGCAACGGTACGGCCGGCCGGGAAACGGAGAGCTTTATCAGGGAACTGACACTGCCCGAAGATGTGGATGTGATCATGGTAGATGAGAGCGGGGCATCCATCTATTCAGCGTCTGAAACCGCCAGGGAAGAGTTTCCGGATCATGACATCACGGTCAGGGGGGCGGTTTCAATCGGCAGGCGGCTCATGGACCCCTTGGCCGAACTTGTCAAGGTGGAGCCCAAATCCATCGGAGTGGGACAATACCAGCACGATGTGGACCAGAACATGCTTCAAACAGCTTTGGATGATGTGGTGGTTTCCTGCGTAAACCAGATCGGGGTAGAAGCCAATACCGCATCAAAGCAGCTTTTATCCCGGGTCTCCGGCCTGAACGCAGGCATTGCCGCCAACATGGTCAAATACAGAGACGAGAACGGCGCCTTTGTATCCAGAACCGATTTTCTCAAGGTGCCCCGCCTGGGTAAAAAAGCATTTGAACAAGCCGCGGGATTCCTAAGAATCCAAAACGGCAAAAACCCCCTGGACCGCAGCGGTATCCACCCCGAATCCTACACCGTGGTCAAACAGATGGCCAAAGATCTTGGCTGTCGTGTGGAAGAGATGATGACCACAAAGGCCCCGGTGCATGGCATGGACCTTACACCCTATGTCACGGAAACCACAGGTCTTCCCACCCTCAAGGACATCGTTTCCGAGCTGGCCGCCCCGGGCCGGGACCCCAGACAACCCTTCCAAGCGTTTTCCTTTGACAAAAATATCCATGAAATCACAGACCTGGTGCCGGACATGGTTGTTCCCGGCATTGTAACCAATGTCACGGCATTTGGCGCCTTTGTGGATATCGGGGTTCACCAGGACGGACTTGTGCACATCAGTCAGTTAGCCGACCGGTTTGTCAAAGATCCCAATGAGGTTGTCAAAGTGCGGCAGCAGGTAAAGGTTCGTGTTCTTGAAGTGGATATCGCCCGTAAAAGGATTTCTCTTTCCATGAAAGGGTAAAAAAATTATTCAGGAAACCGCAATGACAATCTTAGACAATAGTAAGACGAAAAGCACCGGCAATGCAGATCAATTGATTGAGCAGGGGCTCAATCACCACAAAAAAGGGGATCTGTCCAATGCCGGGCGGTATTACAGCCAGGCCGTTCACATGGCCCCTGGCAACGCGTCTGCCTATTTGTTTCTCGGTATACTGGCAAATGAGGCTGAAAAGCCGAAACTTGCCGTTTCCATGATTAAACAGGCCATTTCACTCTCTCCCAAATTCGCAGCGGCCTACCATAATATGGGGGTGGCATTGGCCAAATTAGGCCATGAGGATGAGGCCGCCAAAAACTTTGAACGCGCATTATCCCTGGATCCGGATGCAGCGGATTATCTTTCAAAAATGTTTGAAAAAAAATCAGGTGCGTCAAAATATAAAAAAGTGGACGATTTGCCGGCACCATCTCCACAAAAGATAAAAAAACTGCCACCTATAGACCCTGGAAAAAATCATCCACCCAACGACCGGATACAACGCGTGATCAAGCTCTATCAAGCCGGAAACATGATCCAGGCCGAGCAAACCTGTAAAAAGCAGCTCAACGATTTTCCCGATTCTTTTATGCTGCTTAATCTTTTAGGGGCTGTGGTTCAAGCCCAGGGGCGGGTTGAGGAAGCGATTGAAGCCTTTGACCGGATGTTGCATTTAAATCCGGATTTCGCTGAAGGATACTATAACCGCGGGGTGGCCTTCTCGCAGATAGGCCGAACTCAAGAGGCGGTGCAGGATTATACCATGGCCGTTGAGCTTACCCCGAATTTTTATAATGCCCATCTCAATCTTGGACTCGTGTTTGCGGCACGAGGCGATTTCAATCAGGCCGTTCAAAGTTTTAATCGCGCAATTGACATAGATCCTGATAATGCCCTTGGATACAACAACAGGGCTTTTTCCCTGATGAATGCAGGCAAGCTGGATGCCGGCTTACAAGACTGTGAAAAAGCCATTGTCCTTGATTCCAACTTACCGGAAATTCATAATATTCGCGGGCTGATATTTGATAAGCTTGGCAAAGCGAAAAAGGCTGTGAACAGCTTTAAAATTGCCCTTCAACTCAAGCCCGGTTCCGTTCAATTTCAGGTCAATCTTGCCAAAAGTTTAAATGAACTCAACAATTATGAACAAGCGCTAAAGTACTGTAACCAGGCGCTTGAATCCCATCCCAATTCCCCGGATGCCCATTTTAACAGGGGCATCGCCCTGCAAGGTCTGATGCGGTTTGAAGATGCGATCGATAGTTATGACCGGACCATTGAACTTGCCCCCAAATTTTCCGATGCGTTCTGCAACAGGGGTATTTGTTTTCATCAGTTGGAACGTATCGAAAAAGGCTTTGCCGATTTGAACAAGGCCATTGAACTGAATCCGTACAATGTCAATGCCCTTTCCAACCGCGGACTGTCCCATCGTCATTTTGGGCAGTTTGAAGCAGCGAGGAAAGACTTTCAGCAGGCCCTTTCCATTAAGCCGGATGATGGCCCAACCTTATTCAACCGGGCACTGTTGTATTTGCTCACAGGCGATTTTGAACGCGGATGGTCTGAATATGAACGGCGGTGGGAAAAATCCCAGAGAAGACATTTTTCCAATGCTAAAATTTGGAACAGCGAATCGTTATCCGGTAAAATCATATTCATATATGGAGAACAGGGGTTTGGCGATTTTATTCAATTTGTCCGATACCTGCCGTTGCTTCAAAAGATGGGTGCACGGGTCATTTTAGAATGTAAAACAGCCTTGGCAAGGCTGATGATAAATTTTAACGGGTATGACCGGTTGCAAATCCAAACCAATGATAATGCCAAGCCAATCAAAGAGCGATTTGACTACCATCTGCCGATCATGTCGCTGCCGAGACTGTTTAAAACAACCCTTGACACGATTCCCTCACAGGTGTCCTATCTGACAGCAGACACAGAGTTAACCCGGATTTGGAAAAACAGAATAAAAAAGGATAACGCTTTGGATGTCGGCATTGTATGGGCTGGTAACCCCTCCCATAAAGGAGATCGGCGACGGTCCATCAGTTTAAGTCGGTTTGCACCGCTAAAAGAGATCACAGAGGTTAACCTGTACAGCCTGCAAAAAGAGCCCCATGAACTCTGGACAGATCTCTCCCCTGAGAACTTTTTCTCTTTTGATTTTGGAGAAGAGATTTCTGATTTTGCCGATACCGCCGCAATTATCACCAACCTGGATTTAATCATTTCAGTCGACACATCGGTCGCACATCTTGCAGGGGCGCTTGGAAAGGAGACCTGGGTGCTGCTGCCCTTTTCCCCGGATTGGCGATGGCTGACCAATAGAAACGATTCTCCCTGGTATCCAGCCATGAAATTATTCAGGCAGCCCGCTTTGGGAGATTGGGATAATGTGCTTAAAAACGTGACTGCAGCGCTGAAACAAAAAATTGCACAAAAAAAATAATTATAAGGCATCGCGCGAAATATTCTGCGCGGTGCCTTACGTTGTTTTCAAAAATTATGCACCCAGGTAGGCTTTTTTCACCTCTGGATCATCAAGGAGCCTATCAGCCGGGCCTTCCAATACGAGCTTGCCGTGTTCAATCACATATCCTCTTTGGGCAAATTTGAGGGCCAGCCGGGCGTTCTGCTCCACCAGCAAAATGGTGGTGCCGTATTTATTGATCTCTTTTAAGGCATCAAACATTTCAAGCATCAGCAAAGGCGCAAGCCCCATGGAGGGCTCATCCAGAATCATGAGCTTTCGGCCGCTCAGGTAGCCTCGGCCCACGGCAAGCATCTGCTGCTCTCCGCCGGACAGGGTGCCCGAAATCTGATTCTTGCGCTCTTCAAGACGGGGAAACAGATCAAACACCCACTTTTTATCCTTTGCAATCTGCTCGGTATCTTTTCTGGCAAAACAGGCCAAAGTTAAGTTTTCGGTTACCGTGAGGTTGCCGAATATTCTTCGGCCTTCGGGCACATGGGAGATGCCGAGCCGGGTGACCACCTTGTCGGTGCTGTAGGAGAGCACATCTTCGCCCTCAAATTCAATGACGGAACCCGGTTCACTGGGCACCATCCGGGAGATGGCGCGAAGAGTGGTGCTTTTGCCCGCACCGTTGGCTCCGATGATGGTCACGATTTCACCGGTATTAATGCTGAAGTCCAGCCCGTGAAGCGCCTTGATATTACCGTAGGAGACTTTCAGATTCTTAACATTCAGCTGCATCAGGTCAAATCCTCCTTGCCCAGATAGGCTTCAATCACTTGGGGGTTGTTTTGGATCTCTTCGGGAGGTCCTTGGGCAATCACTTCGCCGAACACCAAGGTCTGTATGTGCTGACAAAGCTCCATCACAAATTTCATACGGTGTTCGATCAGAAAAATAGCCACCCCGAAATCCTGGTGTACCTGCCTGATAATCTTGATCATTTGGATCAATTCGTCAGGTGTCATGCCTGCGGTGGGTTCATCCAGAAAAAGCACCTTGGGATTGGTGGCCATGGCCCGGGCCATCTCCACCCGGCGCTGGGCCCCGTAAGGCAGGCTTGTTACCAGCTGATGGGCATGCTGCTTGATATCAAACAATTCCAGAAGCCTGTAGGCATTCTCTTCGGCTTTGGCCTCCTGCCTCCGACACTTTCCGGTATTTAAAAAAGCATCGAGCAGGCCGTAAGTGAGTTGGGAATAGTGGGCCATTTTAATATGGTCCAGCACATTCATATGCCGCCACAAAGCCAGATTCTGAAAGGTTCTGCCAAGCCCTTTGGCTGCAATCTCATTGGTTTCCAACCCCACAATACTCTCATTTTCAAGGGTAATACGACCTTCGCTGGGGGTATAGACCCCGGTGATCAGGTTAAAAACGGTTGTCTTGCCTGCCCCGTTTGGGCCGATCAAGCCGACAATCTGGTTGGGTCCAACCGAAAGATTATAATTGTGGACCGCCCTCAATCCACCAAAGTAGTGGGTCATTTTATCTACATGAAGCAAAGGCGTCATGGTATTCATGGAATTGCTCCTTATTTATTCCTTTTGGCCGCAAGCAGTTTTCCGGCATTGAACTCCCTGAAAGAGATCAAGCCGTATGGCCTGAAGATCATAACAAAAATCAGTATCAGCGGAATAATGATCCACTTAAATAGTTCCAGGGGCCGCAGGGCTTCGCCTAAAATATTGATGGAAACGGCACCCACAATAGAACCCACAATGGAGTTCAGGCCGCCGAAATAGACCATGGCAAGGATTTCGGCCAGCCGGTTGATGCTGAACATGCCGGGATTGATATAGGCCAGCACATGGGCAAAAAGCCCGCCGGCCACACCGGCCCAAAATGCCCCGAACATAAAGGCGGTCATTTTGGTTTTCCGGGTTTTCACGGTCATGGATTCGGAAGCGGCCTCATCATCGCGCACGGCATTGAGGGCCTTGCCCATGATGGAGGTGACAAAATTATGAATCACCCAGATGCACAGCATGGTCCAGATAAAGATCACAGGAAGCGGTGCCAGATCGGGCTGCCCACCCATGCCCCGGGCACCGCCGATGACATTGAGGTTTTCCACCGCACTTTTTACGATGAACATAAAGGCCAAGGAGATGATGGCCAGGTAATCCCCCCGGGTACGAAATGAAGGGATGGCCACCAAAAGCGATGCAAGGGAAGCTGCGATCCCGCCAATAATCAACGCAACGGGAAAAAGCCACGGACCAAGAGTTGCCGGCAGCACGGCAGCCCCAAAAATCTTGTCATTGGCAAATAAAAACAGGGTAATCACCGACGACACATAAGCCCCCACCGCCATAAACCCCGGGTGTGAGCATGAAAACTCACCCTGGTAGCCGTTGATGACGTTGATGCTGATGGTCAAAATAATGGATATCAGCGTCAGTTTCACCACAAGCACACGATAATCGTTGATGCCGGCCCAAAGGGACAAGATCGCGTAAAAACAGCACAAATGGATCAGTACGGAGATCCATAACGGCAGCTTCTCCATGGCACCTGCCAGCGGGTTGGTAAAAAACGCGGAAACCTTTCCCACAATGCAGACCGGCAGGACATAGACAACTATGTCATAGGCCAGGGCGCCAGGAATCATAAGTGGATCCTTGAGCATGATAATGGCGCCGAACAGCACCGGAATCTTGGGCAGGCCCAGGTAGTAGGAAATATAGTCGTATCCCCAAAAATACTCGATCAACACGGCAGCCAGCATTCCTAAAAGCCAGCCGGCCATGGGTATGTTCGATAGGAATTTTTTTATTGATTGTACAATCTTCATGGCAACGTTTCTTTCTGAAAACGGGTAAAGAAAAAATTACAGTCTCAGTTTGGTACTGTGCTCCATGCCGAAAAAGCCTCTTGGCCTGAAGGTCAGAATCAAAAGGATAATGGAATAGGCAATCAGATCCCTCAGGGTGGACGGAAATATGGTGGCGACAAAGATTTCAATGAACCCCAGAAGGTAACCTGCCAAAGCGGCCCCTTTTATAGAGCCGCGCCCGCCGAGAATGGCTGCAACAAAGGCTTTCCAGCCGATCAGCACTCCCATGTACGGGTCAAGGATGGGGTATGCCTGGCCGTAAAGAATGCCGGCCACCGCAGCCAGACCCGCACCAATGGCAAAGGTTAATGGTGCCATGATGTTAATGGAGATCCCCATGAGAGGTACGGCAAGAAAATCAAAGGACATGGCGCGCATGGCCATCCCCCATTTGGTTTTCTGGATAAAGGTATGCAAGGCGAGCATGAGCAACAGGCTGATGATAATAATCATCACCTTGATATTGGTGAAATAGACCCCGCCCACATTGTAGGAGACCGATTCAATGAGCGGCGGAAAGCTTAAGCGCTTGGCCCCTAAAAGAATCAAAATACCGGTTTCAAAAATAATGCCGATCATAAGGCCTGTGATGGCGGCAGAGGCACGGGGCGCCTGGCGCAAAGGCCGGTAGCCCGCCACTTCCACAAACACCCCCACCCAGGAGGCTAAAAACATGGTCACCACAACGGTGGCCACAAAGACGACAGGCCCGGGTAAAATACCTGCAAACAGCGTAAGAAAAAGAGTTGCAATACCAAAACCGATATAAGTGCCCACCATGAAAATATCACCGTGGGCAAAATTAAAAAGCATCAAAACACCGTAGACCATGGAGTACCCAATGGAGATAACGGCGTAAAAACTTCCTCGCTGGAGTGCATTGATAAAGTTCTGAATAAAAAACTGTATCAGATCAGTAAACGATTCCATGCAGCAGTTCCTGTTAAAACAATGAAATACAGTTCATTTGCGTTTGAACTATAGTTGAAAAAACAACTGCCGCGTTTAAGGTTGCGGCAGTTATTTTTTCCAATTTAAAAATATACTAACGAATATCTTTCACTCGATAATCCAATTTTATACGCCGGTTAGGGGCATACGGATTTGTAGAACTCGTATTCACCTTTGTCGTTTATTTTTACGATCACCGCACATTTGACCGGGTCACCCTCTTCGGTGAAGGTCATGTTACCGGTGATACCTTCAAAATTCTTAATTTTAGCCAGAGCATCCCGGACAGCCTGGCGATCCTGGTCAATTCTACCGGTCAATTTGCCGGTATTCTCAATGGCCTGCTGGGCCAGACGAAGGGCATCCCAGGTCAGCGCTGCCACATCATCGGGGATATAACCGTATGTTTTATTGTAGCGGTCAATGAATGCCTTGGTTGCGCCCTGGGCGCCGGCAGCTGCGTAATGGGAAGAGAAAAACTGGCCGTAGCAGGCTTCGCCGCACAGCTCAACAGTTTCGGCAGATCCCCAGGAGTCGGAACCCACAATAGGTCCTTTCCATCCAAGCTCTTGAGCTTGTTTAACAATCAGGGGCACTTCGTTGTAGTACTGGGGGGTAAACAGCACCTGGGCACCTGACTTGATAATTGTGGTCAGCTGGGAAGAAAAATCAGTATCTTTGGTGGTGAAGCTTTCAAAGGCAACAACTGAGCCTTCACCGTGTTTCTTTTCCCACGCATCCTTGAACACTTCGGCAAGCCCTTTTGGATAGTCGGAGGCCACATCATAAAGGACGGCGGCCTTGGTGAACCCGAACTCATCGGTAATAAAATTGGCCACAACAGGACCCTGAAAGGGATCGAGGAAACAACCACGGAATACATAAGGGCGGTTCATGGTGGTGTCGGGGTTGGTGGACCAGGGGCTGATCATGACGGTTTTGTATTTGTTGGCCACTTCACCGGCCGGTACAGCCTGTTTGGAAGACTGGGGGCCGACAATGGCCAGAACGTCATCCTGGCTGATCATTTTGGTGTTGGCTTTTACCGCGGATTCCGCTTTGGATTCATTATCTTCAACAACCAGTTCAACCTTGTACTTCTGGCCGCCGACTTCAAGTCCGCCGACCTTTTCAATGTCTGACAGCCACATTTGCGCAGCATATTTTGAGCCTTCACCAACCTTTGGAATGTCACCGGTCAATGGCGCATTGATGCCGATTTTGATGACGGTCTCTCTTTTGCAAAACGCAGATGAAGAAAAAACCATGGTCATTGCAATGACAGCCGCCATACAATACGTAATCTTTTTCAATGTTTCCTCCTAATATTATGTTGTTAACTTTCTTATCACTATGATCTATTACGGCAAACGCCGTATCATTTCAGTAAGTCTACCGGTATATATTTTTGTACCCGATATTTTTAACAATAATATTAATGTATAAGGAAATAAAAAAGCGAAGTAAAGTAGAATATTGTATTAAAAGTTATTCAAATGTTCAATTTTTCCAATAAGCTGACATGTTAAAAAGGAGTGCCGATCATGGAGCCAACAGACTCTGTATACGGTGTTGCAGCCGACATTTCCACCCCGTGTTTGGTCATAGATGAAAACAAAATTTTCAAAAGTATTCCTCTTGACTATTGGATACCGGATTTAATATAGAAGCAGGAAATTTTGCCTGAAGGCGACTGTTTCACAGCAAATTTTACCCTGTGAAATTTCCGGAAGAATCCGGAAAAAAAAAGGCGGCAGTATATAACTGCCTTAAAGAACGACATAAACAACAATAACCACGAAGGTTCAACGTGCTTAGCTGCATGCAAAGGACTTTTGTGGTTTTTTTTTGGCATGCGGTTCAAAACAGCCTTTAAAGGAGAGAATAATGGCAGCCTGCGGCATGGACCTGCTAAAAAAACGTATTGAAACATACTGGAACTGGAGAAGTTCCAGTTACGAACTGGATCAGGCAAAATCCATTGAAACGGTAAACGACTGGGAATCCACCATCAACGCCTTGGTCTCCCATGTAAAAGGAAATGACCTGCGGGCCCTTGATGTGGGTACAGGCCCGGGGCAGCTCGCGTTCTATCTGGCCGGAGCCGGGTTCAAGACAACCGGCATAGACATATCACCGGGCATGGTTTCCCGGGCAGAAAAAAAAGCGCTGCAGGATGACCTTTCCTGCGATTTCCAGACAGGAGATGCCGAACATCTTCCCTTTGCAGACAATACCTTTGATGTGGTGGTGACCCGGAACCTTGTCTGGACCCTCCCCGATCCCCAAGCCGCTATCCGGGAATGGCACAGGGTGCTTAAACCCGAAGGCCGCATCATCATATCAGACGGATACTGGCAGAATATCACCTGGCCACGCATCCACAGGCTGATTATCAAAGGATTCAAAAGTTTTTTAAAAACCGGTAGTTTTATTTCCTGCCGGTTTTTTTCCCACTATGCCGGATTGATCAAGCGCCTGCCCTTCTATGAAGGCGTAACCCATCATGATGCCGGCAAACTTATGCACAAAGCCGGGTTCAAGGATGTCCTTTCCTGGGACATTGCCCGACATTTCAAAACAAACCCATACGGTGCGGGCAAGCTTGCTGCACCGGTGTTTTTTATCGTCTATGGAAACAAATGAGCAGGTCATTTGTTATTTTAAACCTAACACCAAGGAAAAAGAAAAATGAGAGTTGTAAAACATGTTCTGTTCACCGTTGCCGTCACAACGACGCTTGCGCTGTATTCACCAACCTGGGCGGCCGACGATGCAGTGCAGGAGACCCAGGACACGGCATCGGTTGAGACAGCAAGTGAAGAATTGGAAACCATGACGGTAATTGCCACCAAAACACCCAAGGCCCCATTGGACTCACCGGCGTCCGTTTCTGTAATATCCGAAGATGAGATTGATGCGTTCTCCTCGGAACACCCGTTTAAACCTCTGTTCCGTGCAGAAGGTATTTATCCCCGCCAATACAGAGGCCTGGCCGACTACTGGTCCCGCCCCATGATCCGTGGCAGCAGAGCCCTTGTCATGGTAGACGGACTGAATTGGTATGACTATGGGCAGTATTATCATACCGGATCTATCCCCATGCTGGATATCGATAAAATTGAAGTGGTCCGGGGGCCTTTTTCAGCGCTTTACGGCACCCTTGCCCAGACCGGCGTTATCAACTATGTCACGAAAATCCCCTATGACATGGAGGCGGAAGCCTCCTTTACCTACGGAACAGATAATACCCAATTTTACAAAGCCCGTATAGCAGACCGTCCGTTCATGGTGGACGGTGATCCTGAAAATCTTTCCTGGGCGGAAAAAAATCTTGGGGATAAATTCTTCTATTCCATGAGTTTCAAATACCGGACCACGGATGGATATGAAACCAACCCGACCTATAAAACCCTGTCAAGCCCGGTGACCGGCGCGCTTGATGCCACCATTCCCATTGCAGCAAACGTTGCCACAGATATTAATCCCCAGACCGGTGACACACGCTATATTGTCGGTACCCAGGGAGACAACTGGTACGAAGATTACGGAGCGTTCCTGAAAACCGGATATGAGTTCAACGAAAATTCCAAAATATGGTACAGCTTTAACGTCAGCCAATTTGAGTATGGATGGAGCGGCGGGAAAAGCTACCTGCGGGATGCCAACGGAAATCGCATTACATCGGGCGATGTATACATTCAAGATGGTGCAGACTACTACCAGACCAGTTTAAGTGACACCACCTTCACCGCCACCGCGTATCAAAAAGAGTCCTATGTCCATACCCTGCACTATGACTATTCCATTCCCAATAAGGTGGATATCAACGCCCTTGTGGGGTACAGCGACAAGGAGACCCAGAGCCATTCGGTGGCCAGCGCTTACACCAAGATTGAAGACAACGATATGCTCCAGGCAGACTTGTCAGCCACCTTTCACATGATGGACGACAAGTTCCTTTTGACCATGGGAACCCAAGGAGTAAAAGAGACCGCAACCGTCACCAAACACAACTTGTCAAATGCCAGTGATGCAGACAGCTGGGAATCAGTCCAAACCCGGGAATCCGGTGAAAGTCTGACCTGGGGAACCTTTATCCAGGCCGAATATACGCCGATTGAATCCACCACCTTGTACCTGGGTGGACGGTATGATCACTGGTGGGCTACGGATACGGAATATTCCGACATCAACGGCAACCATGAAAGCAGCGATGACGTGGATGACGGTCAGTTCAGCCCCAAGGCATCCGTAGTGTACCGGCTGATGGAGAACGGTATCCTGCGGGCCTCTTACGGAAAATCATTTACCGCACCCAGCCTGTATTACAGAATCGCCAGCTATTCTTTTGACAACGGCGGCCAGACCACTTATGCGGCCGGGAATCCGGATCTGGACCCCACCACCAACACCTCCTGGGAACTTGGTACCGAGTGGGAATTTTTCAACAAAAAGGTACGGGTCAAAGCCACCTACTTCCAGAATGATTTTGATGACCTCATTGTCAACGCAACAAGAAATTATGTGATAGACGGCCAGTCAGTAACCATTAAAAGACGTGTAAATGCAGAATCTGCAAAGGTTGACGGAATTGAAACCGCTGTTGAATTCATCCTGCCCTGGGACCTGAAAGGCGGCTTGCACTATACCCACAACTGGTCCAAATACACCAAGACCGAAGGCAACGGCATGGACGGATGGGAAGTGGCCGAAGTCCCCACGGATATATTTAACTTCTGGCTGGGATACTTCACAGACGCCTGGGATGCATCCGTTAACTTAAGGTATTCCGACAGTGTGTATGATGACCGGCGCGATCCCTATTCAGATTCCGTCTACTGTGATTACACCGACTCATTTGTTGTGGATGCCCAAGTCACCTTCAGGCCGACTCAAAAAATGGCCTTGACCCTGTCAGTGGACAATCTGTTCGACGAAGCGTACTATGAATACTATGAAGCCCCTGGCCGGACCGTGATGGCCACAATATCAATCGCTTTGTAATTTGTAACGTATGAGTATTCTATGACTGTTTTACATGAAAAATTTTCCCCTGCCGGACCGGGCGCTTCAACCCGGCCCGGCAGGGCCGTTTTTTGTCTGATTCTTTGTCTGATCTTTTGTCTGGGAACAACCACGGTGTTTGCAGCAGAATCTCTTACCGTTGCCAAACCTTTTGGCCCGTCTGACACCAATCTTGATCCGGCCAAAGGGTCCAACGGATGGTATGCCAGTGAGGCCGGCATTACCGAGACCCTGTTTGCCCTGGACTTTGACATGAAGCTGATTCCCTGCCTGGCCCGGGGATTTGACAATCTTTCTCCTGTATCCTGGGAGATCCGGTTGCGGGATAATGTTTTTTTTCACAATGGTCTGCCCATGACGGCCCAGGCGGTAAAAACCTGCCTTGAACGTCTGATCGATGAAAAAAGCGATGGGTTCAACAAACGCATCCAGGGACTTTTGGACATAAAAGCCATTACCATAAAAGATGCCCGGACCCTGACCATTGAGACCCGTCACCCCAATGCCGGATTTATCTATAATCTAACCTCTCCTGAAACAGGAATCATTGACCTGTCAACCGACACCCTTGCCGGAACAGGACCGTTTCAACTCAAGGCGGTGGTGCCCAACGAAAAAACCGTTGTAACGGCCTTTCACAAGTATTGGAACGGGACACCCAAGCTTGCACAGGCCGAACTCTATGTGATCAAGAGCCCGGTTTCCCGGATGCTGGCCTTTGAATCGGGGAAAATCGACATCGCTACCAATTTTCCGGAACTGGATGCCCTGCGCCTGATGAAACAGGGTAACGGCGCCAAGGTTGAAATCATACACCAGCCAACCGCCAGGCTCTGCTTTTTCTTTGTCAGGGTCAAGGACGGCCCCCTGGCAGATTCCAATCTGCGCAACGCCTTGAATTACGCCATTGACCGCAACCAGATTCTGGCATCCGTGCTTGGCGGTATAGGGGCAGAGATCGGGGCATCGGTTTTTCCCAAAGTCATGCCCTGGTGCAATACCGCACTTTCAACGTATACCTATGCACCTGAAAAAGCAGCCGCCCTGCTGGATGCAGCCGATGCAAAAGACCTTGACGGCGACGGCATCCTGGAAAAAGACGGCAAACCATTACACCTGAAGATGTGGACCTATGAAACCCGGGCGGCCTTAAAACCCACCCTGGAACTGATTAAATCACAATTGTTAAAGGTGGGAATCGACACCGGAATCCGGGTGACAAAAAAAGGTTCTCCCATCAACCAGGCCATGCAGCAAGGCCGGGTTCATCTGAATCTTCAGATGTGGAACACCGCCCCCCAGGGCGATCCGGACGCCTTTTTGTCGGATGTGTTCATGACCCATGCCAGATCCAACTTCATGGGGTATGCCAACCCAAAACTGGATCAGCTGCTCCAGGCAGCCAAAACGTGCTTTGACCCAAAAGAACGTGCCCGCCTGTACAACCGGGCCCAGCAGATCATCCACGATGAAAATCCCGTGATCGTGCTGTTCCATAAGTCCATGGTAACAGCCATGTCCAACCGGGTCACAGGCTACAGGATTCACCCGGCAGAAAAATATCTGTTGACCCAAAGCATCGGCAAAGAATAGCCCAATGCCCTGCCCTGCCGGCCAGAATATTCTCAGCGTCAAGCATCTTATGGTCTCTGTCAGGACACAATCGGTTGACCGCGAACTGTTAAAGGATGTAAATTTTACCCTTGGCCTTGGAGAAATCCACGGCCTTGTGGGGGAATCCGGGTGCGGGAAAAGTATTTTTGCACGCACCCTTGTCCGGCTTGAAGCCCCTGCCCGCATAGTATCCGGCACGGTTTTTCTGGACAACACCCAGGTATCAGATCTGTCGGCCCGTGCATTTGCCCCGTTTCGCGGCAAAAAAATCAGCCTGGTGCTTCAACATCCGACATCGGCCATGGACCCGGTGTTTACCATGGCAAGCCAGTTCAAAGATGCCTTGTCCATTCTGCCCAAAAGCGATCAATCCATGAACCGGGTACATCAACTGCTCAAAGAGGTGGGCATTACGTCCCCCGAACAGCGTTGCCGCCAATACCCCCATGAATGGAGCCGGGGCATGCTCCAGCGGGCCCAGCTGGTCATGGCCCTTCTGGGCAACCCTGGAATCATGATCTTAGATGAAGTCACATCAGCTTTGGACCCCACCATTGCCCTGCAGATTCTGGAACTGATTTCCCGGCTTAGACAAACCCGGGATACGTCTTTTATACTGATTACCCATGACCTTGCCATGGCCGCCCATATCTGCGACACCATTTCGGTCATGCGCCATGGTTCCATCCTTGAAACCAATGATGTGACAACTCTGTTCAATCATCCCAAGCATGCCTATACCAGGGAGTTCATATCCGGCATCAGCCAGGAGGCATTGTGCCCGAACCATTGATCCGGATTGAAAATTTCGGGGTGGCCTTTAAAAGCCGATCCGGTTCATTCGGCCGCAGCTTCCGATTCTGGGGTGTCAGGCAAATTTGCCTGACCCTGGTAGAGGGGGATTCATTCTGTCTGATCGGTGAAAGCGGTTCCGGCAAAAGTACATTGGCCCTGGCCCTGGCAGGCCTGCTGCCCTTTCAGGAAGGTTGTATTAGATTCAAAGGTAAAAAAATCGTCAAACCGGGGGACAAAACCCACAAAGCCCTTATAAAACAGACCCAGATGGTATTCCAGGACCCGGTCCAGGCGCTGAGCCCGTTCAGAACCCTGGGCCAATCCATAGAAGAACCCCTGACCGCCAAGGGTATTTGCAGAAAAGAACGTGCCGCGACCCTTGCCCCGCTCATACACGATACCAGCCTGACCCAGGATCTTTTAAATCAAAAACCGTTTCAGGCCTCGGGGGGACAGAACCAACGGGTCTGCATTGCACGCGCCCTGTCCACCCAACCGAATTTGCTCATCCTGGACGAACCGCTCACCGCCCTGGACGCGCTGATCAAAAACCGGATCACCCGGCTATTGTATCAAATCAAAAAAAAATATCCGGTCACCTGTTTTATCATTACCCACGACATGGGCCTGGTCAAGGTCATGGCCACCCGGGTAGGCGTAATTTATCTCGGTCGGATGCTGGAGATCGCGCCCAGGCAAAAAATGCTGTCTGAACCGGCCCATCCCTATACCCGGGCGCTTTTATCCGCCTCTTTCACACCCGGTATATGGAACGGGGAACGTCTGGTGCTCCAAGGCGATGCGCCATCAGCCATGCATCTTCCCCAGGGCTGTATCTTCCATCCCCGGTGCCCGGAATCGGCCCGGATATGTCAAGCCCAAGCACCATCCCAGACAGAAATTTCACCCGGCCACACGGTCTTTTGCCATATGTACAATCCTGCATCTGAATATAATAAGGAAAAAACGGTATGCCCGGCTTCATCGTAAAAAAAACCGCAGGTATGATTCTGGTGCTATTCGGAGCTACATTTCTAACCTATGCCATGATTCTTCTGGCACCGGGAGATGCGGCAAGAGAAATAGCCGTGGCCCGGTACGGCGGAGAATCACAGTTGGACCAGTCCACTGTGGAGTGGATCAGACAAAAAGAGGGCCTTGACCAGCCGTTTTTAGTCCAATACGGCAGATGGCTGTCCCATGTAGTGAAGCTTGATTTCGGCTACTCTCTGGTGGAGGAAGCAAAGGTGGGCAAGCTGATCAGCACACGGTTTGCCAAAACATTTGAGCTGGCGGCTGTGGCCATTCTCATTGCCCTGGCCGTATCCCTGCCCCTGGGAACCATTGCAGGCGTAAGACAGGGATCATGGCTGGATTCGGCGTCGATATCCTTATCCATATTGGGCCTTTCCATCCCCAATTTCTGGTTTGGCCTCCTGTTGATCACTTTTTTCAGTGTTCATGTTCACTGGTTGCCCAGTTTCGGCACCGGCACCTGGCAGCACCTGATTATGCCGGCACTAACCCTGGGCACATCCATTACGGCGTATATTGCACGGCTATTACGACTGTCCGTAATCCAGAGCCTGGCATCCGACCCTGTCCTGGCCTTGCGTGCCAGGGGAACGGACTCGTTTAAGATTTTATCAAAACATGTCATCAAAAACGCGCTGCCCCCCCTGGTCACCATTGTGGGCCTGGAATTAGGCCTGATCCTTGAAGGCGCGGTAATTACGGAAGTGGTCTTTTCATGGCCGGGACTCGGCAGTTTGATGGTGGATGCCATCAGCAACAGGGACTACCCGTTGATCCAGGGGGTGGTCTTATTCACCGGGGCGATGTTTGTCTTGATCAATTTCGGTGTGGATCTGATCTGCAGTCTTTTGGATCCAAGGATGGGTCTGAAATGAAATTTTTAGAAAAAAAACGCTTTCCTGCCCGTCTGATGATTTCCTGTATACGCAATCCCGTCACCAGCATGGCTACCGGGGTATTGGTGATTTTAGCGGTCCTTACCCTAGCCGGACCGTTGCTTGCCCCCAATAATCCGTTAACGCCCCACCCGGCTATGCGCTTGAGCCCACCCTCAATCCATTTTCCCATGGGCTGCGATATTTTGGGACGGTGCCTGTTTTCCAGGATCATATGCGGGGCCAGGGCATCCATCGGTATCGGGTTTGCCGCAGTGGCCATCTCCGCCTGCATAGGTACTGCCATCGGCCTTGCGGCAGGCTTTTTCAAAGGCATTGCCGACGAATTGTTCATGCGCATCACAGACATGTTTCTGGCTTTTCCTGAAATGGTGGCAGCCATTGCTCTGGCGGGCATCATGGGACCGGGCAACCTGAACCTGATCTTTGCCATCAGCTGCATCTCCTGGACTAAATACGCGCGTCTGTCTAGAAATATCGCCTTAAGCGCCAGGCAAGCCCTTTACGTAAAATCGGCGCGTCTTTCCGGGGTTTCAGCAGTGACGATCATATTTCGGCATATTCTGCCCACAGTGCGACCGTCCATGACAGTCCTGGCAACAATCGGCATGGCCAAAGGTATTTTAAGTGTCTCGTCTTTAGGATTTTTAGGATTTGGAGTCCAGCCTCCGGCCCCGGAATGGGGCACCCTGCTCCTGGAAGGAAAAGATTACCTGTTCACCGCCCCCCATCTCTGCCTTTTTCCGGGCCTCTGCATTATGGTGGCAGTTTTGGCCTTTAACCTTTTAGGAAATCGTCTTGAACAAAAAACCTGTGTCTGAATATCCCAGCACAACCCATAACAAAACAAAAAATGAAATTTAACAACATATTGGAACTTTAAGATAAATTGCTTGCATCATCTTTGGCTTGGTAGTATAAATTAGGAAACTCTCATTTTTCAAAACTTTCAACGTAACAGCACACAAAGGCCTGGGATATGAATGCTTTAATTCGCTCCTCAACAATGTGGTGCATCTGGGGAATTCTCTTTTCGTGCATTACCGGCATCGCTTCGGCCCAAACCGTGCGCCTTCAACTAAAGTGGTACCATCAAGCTCAGTTTGCCGGCTGCTATGTGGCCATTGAGAAAGGTTTTTACAAAGATCACGGCATCAAGGTGACGCTCATTGAAGGGGGGCCAGGAAAAAATCAAAGCCAGGCACTGGTGGAACATAAGGCGGATTTAGCCATCTCTTCGCCCGAGGACCTGTTGATGTACAGAAGCCAGGGACAGCCCATCACAGCAATTTCGGCCATCTACCAGAAAAGTGCAGTGGTTTTTCTGGCCAGACAGGATTCGGGGATTGTCACCCCATCAGACTTTGCGAAAAAAGTTATTGCCGCGAAAAGCAACGGTGGGATAGCGGATTTCGCGCTTCAGTTCGATGCCCTGATGAAAAACTTGCAGGTGGACCGATCAAAAATTGTGTTGGTTCCTTTTGACACGGAATATAAGGGGTTTATGGACGGCAGTGTGGATATCACCCCGGCTTATTTCACAGGCGGACTGATTAAACTTCTCACCTGGGGACTCAATGTCAACATTATTTATCCGGGAGACTACCGGGTCCGGTTTTACTCTGACATTTTAATAGCCACAGACGATCTCATTAAAACAGACCCGGGCCTTCTAGAGGGGGTTGTAACGGCCACCCTCAAAGGCTGGCAGTTTGCCATTGAAAATATTGACTCAAGCATTCCCATCATTCTTAAATATGCACGTATCAAAGATGCTCAACTGCAAAGAAAAATGCTGGAAGCCGCCGTTCCTCTTGTTTATAACGGAGAAAAACGTATCGGCTGGATGAGCCGAGAAGAATGGTCGCACATGCATGACATTATGCTGGATCAAAAAATCATCAATGAGCCCATTGCGCCCATTGACAAGGTGTTCACAAACAACTTTATCCCAACAACATTTACAGAGCCAACGCCATGAAAATCAAGCTTAAAATAGCGCTGTTATTCATGCTTCTGTCTATTTTACCCATCAGCATCATCTCAACAATTGTCTTCATAGAAGGCAAAAAAATTATCGAGCAAAAGGCAATTGATCACCTTGTTACGACAAACGATTTGAAACTTGACACATTGATCCACTGGGCCCAAAGCCGAAGTCGTTTTTTAAATTCCATTGGGACCGTCCCGCTCTTATCTTTATCTCAACCTGCTGAATTTAACCGAACCACGACCTTTCCATCTGCCACCAGAGCCTTTTTGAACGCATTCGTCGGCGAACATCAGTTTCTTGAACTTTTTTTGGTAAATATTACCAATGGCCGGATCATGGTATCGACCAATCCGATACAGGAGGGAAAATTTAAAGACGATCAGGCATTTTTCAAACAAGGAAAAACCGCCCCGTTTATTCAGGACATTGTATTCGATATTGCCTCTGAAAGACCGATGATGATTTTTTCGGTGCCGCTTCTTTCTGAGACGGGGAGAACATGGGCTCTTCTTGCGGGAACAGCTGATTTAAAAGGGTTATCTGAAATTTTTGAAAAAAAAACCCAGTTAAGTACCACTGAGGACACCTACCTTATCAACCAATTCAATTATTTCATTACCGAACCCCGATTTGGAAAAGAGTATGCGCTGAAAAAAAGTGTCAGCACATTGGGTACCCAGCAGGCGAGAACCGCGGGGCAATTTATTGGCCTGTATAAAGATTACCGGGGCATTGAAGTCTTAGGGGAGACCAGATGGCTTGAAAAAAGGAGGCTGTTTCTGGTATCGGAAATTGACCAGGCAGAGGTAGACGCCTCTATTTTTACTTTAAAAAATAAGGTGTTAGTTACAGCATCTATCATCGTGGCCATCGCTGCTTTTGCCGGCTGGCTGTTTACCGGGCTTGTCACCCATCCGCTGACAGCCTTAACAAAGGCAACCCGTGAAGTAGGCGACGGGCAGTTTCAGATCGATTTGGATATCTCCAGACGCGGAGAATTGTATGATTTGGCCAGAGCCTTTAAAACCATGGCGGACAGGCTTAAAGCAACCATGGTTTCAAAAACCGAGCTGGAAAAGGAGATCGTTGTCAGAAAAGCAGCGGAAAGGCAATTGCAGGAGACAGTGAACGCCCTTGAGCAATCCAACGAAGACCTGCAGCAGTTCGCGTATGTCGCCTCCCATGATCTTCAAGAACCCCTGCGTATGGTGTCCAGCTTTACCCAGCTTCTGGCAGACCGCTACACAGATCAACTGGATGAAAAAGCTCACAAATGGATTAACTTTGCAGTGGACGGGGCCACCCGAATGCAAAGACTGATTCAGGATCTATTAAGTTTTTCAAGGGTGAATACCCGTGGCGGAGAATTTGAAGAAACCGCGCTGGAAGACGTAATTGATGAGATTAAACGCAACCTGCAACTGCCCCTCAATAAAACCTCTGCCAGAATTGAAATAGTCGGGCTTCCCATCATCAGGGCAGACAGAAACCAGATGGTCATGCTGTTCCAGAATCTTGTAGCCAACGCCGTTAAATTCTGCAAAGATAAACCACCCGTAATCCGCATATCTTCTGAAGAGCAGGACAATCACTGGCTGATCCATGTTCAGGATAACGGCATTGGCATTGAACCTGCGTTTATCAATCAAATTTTTATTATATTCAAACGCCTGCACACCCGTGAAGAATATCCGGGCACAGGCCTGGGGCTTGCGGTGTGCAAGCGTATTGTCCAACGTCATAACGGATGGATCTGGGCAGAATCAGAGCCCGGAAAAGGAACGATTTTTCATATTGCTCTTCCAACATAACAGCCCTGTGCTGACCTGACCTACCGGCACCAAGGCTCAACTCATAACGAGAATTAAAAGATTTGTGGGGTTATACCAATTTCTTATAATTTACACGAAGGAGAAAACATGGAGCCGACAAATCCCAAAACCGCCACCATACTTCTGGTGGAAGATAATCCCGGTGATGCGGAACTGGCCAGAGAAGCCCTTGAAAATTCCAAATTTATCAACCAGCTTCATGTGGCTGAAGACGGAGTCCAGGCCATGGATTTTCTTCACCGGCAGGGGCCGTATGCCGATGCCCCGCGGCCGGACATTATCCTTTTGGACCTGAACCTGCCCAAAAAAGACGGCAGGGAGGTGCTGGCCGAGATTAAATCCGATGAAAAGCTTAAAACCATTCCGGTAGTCATTTTGACCTCTTCCAAAGCTGACGAGGACGTTATCAGGTCCTATAAACTTCATGCCAACTGCTATATCACCAAACCTTTAGATATATCGAGATTTTTTAATGTAGTCAACAATATTAAAGAGTTCTGGATGTCCATTGTAGTGCTGCCCCATGACGAAGAATAGCCTATGAATAAAATTCAAAAGCACATCCTTTTGGTGGAAGACAACCCGGCGGATGCCGAACTGATCCGTGTAATATTAAGTGAAAAAAAACCTTCTTCCTACATGCTTCATGTCAAAGAGCGCTTAAGTGAGGCCCTTGACTTTCTGTCCGGACACAAAATTGATATTGTGCTGCTGGATTTGGGGCTTCCTGACAGCCATGGCGTCTCCACGATTCAAAAAATCAAAGAACAATACCCATTTATTCCCATTGTGGTCATCACAGGCAATGAAAATGAAAACACAGGCATTGAGGCCGTGCGAATGGGTGCCCAGGATTATATCTGCAAAGGGCTGATCCCTAATCATTACCTGACCCAAACCATTGAATATGCCATCCACCGGCAGGATTCCGAATTCCGGCTCAGACAGTCGGAAGCCAAATATAAAAGTATTGTGGACAACATCGGCATCGGCGTGGCCCTGATCAATGTGGACTTAACGATTCTGGAAACCAATTCATGTATGCACCAGTGGTTTCCTCAGATCAATATTCAAAACGGGACAAAATGCTATGAAAGCATCCAATGCTTCTGCAATGGCGCGCCTGACTTTCAAGACTGCCCGGTGACAGCCACCCTGAAAGATGGGATGGCCCACACATACACCGGTAAAAAAGACCATATCACCTACCAATTACTGTCCTCTCCCCTAAAAGACGGCAGCGGCCAGGTCAAAGGAGTGGTGCTGCTGTCAGAAGACATCTCTGAAAGATTATCTGTGGAAGCCCGGTTGCGTCAGGCTCAAAAAATGGAATCGTTAGGAACACTGGCCGGGGGCGTAGCCCATGATTTTAACAATATCCTGACCGCAATTCACGGATTTGCAGCCCTGGCCAAATCAGAGGCCGAAGATAATGATTCGCTCAAGAATGATTTATCAGAAATTTTAAACGCAACCCATCGGGCCGGTGATCTGGTCAAACAGATACTGACCTTCAGCCGTATGGGAACTTGTGAAAAGCTTGCGATTCGAATGGATCTGATCATCAAAGAGGTCCTTAAGCTTTTAAGATCCACACTGCCGTCCAATATTGAAATCATCAATCTTGTGGGTAAAACCCAGGAAAAAATTATAGCCGATCCCACCCAGATTCATCAAATCATGATGAATCTCTGTACCAACGCCTTCCATGCCATGGAAGAGACCGGCGGTACTCTGAAAGTCTCTTTGGAACAGATAAGCCAAGAAGAAATAAAAGCGAACGACCTTAAATCCTTAAAAGACCGCCCCCATTTCAAACTGATGGTTAAAGATACCGGAACCGGCATCCCGACGGAGCTGATGGAATCTATTTTTGACCCGTACTTTACCACCAAAGGCATTGGTGAAGGCACCGGATTGGGACTGTCTGTTGTGCAGGGCATTGTAAAGGACTGTGACGGAAAAATTGTGGTGGAATCCACAGTAGGCAAAGGCTCTTGTTTTACCCTGTACTTTCCCATTACAAAAACCGATTCAGCAGCCGCCTCGACTTCGGTTCAAATGGAGCAATGGAAGGGAACGGAGAATATTCTTCTGGTGGACGACGAACCGTCAATTTTAAAACTGGGCACCCGGATACTTAGTATGGGTGGATACCAGGTTCACACAGAAGTTAACGGCCATGCAGCCCTTGAGTATATCCAGAAGCATCATGACCGGATTGACCTGATTTTATCGGACATGGCCATGCCGAAAATGACCGGATTTGAACTTGCTCAGCGATTGTTGGAACTGCCGTTTAACATCCCCATCATCATCATGACCGGATACAGTCATGTACTGTCGACCGCAAGAATCAAAGAGGCGAAGATCAAGGCCGTCATAGCCAAACCCTTGTTCATGGAAAACCTCATGCCTGCCATTAGAAAAGCACTGGATAAAAAATCTGTGCCCCTCTGACGAAGCTGCCTGCAAAAACAAAGAAGTGGGTTCCGCCAAAACTTAATAATTGTCTGCAGCATACCCAATCAATCAGCAAACAATTTTTCAATTTAGCGATCATAAGTTATTTGACGCCTCTCTTAAGTTCAGATACATACTAACAGCCATGGGCTGACCTGACATATTAACAGTTAGGCCTATCCCACAACAAAAATTGAAAGCAACTTATTGGAACTTTCATATAAAATGCCAGTTGGAAACAATTGACGATCGCTTTTGGAGAAAACACAGACAGCATATATATGGATATTTTGTTAAAAAGCTATTTTCGGCACTATTTAACAAGGCGCATTATGATGCCGGCACTCATCATAGCAATGTCGTTCATTGTTCCTGCATATCCCTATGCCTCACATGCTGCCGACTGCATTCAGCTGCCTCAGGCTGAAAAAACCCGGCTTGACGGACATCCCACAATTACCATGGCGGCCCATCGATCCTTGCCGCCATTTCACTATTATAAAAAGGACAAATTAACAAATCCTAAAATCTCAGTACCCACACCCGATGACGATCAGCAGCAGTATATGGCTGTCTCCAAGGGGCACCAGGAACTGCTCACAACGGGAAATAAAACACTTGCCGCCACGCCTCCCCAACAAAAAAGCGATATTCGAAATAAGTGGCTATCCATCACATACGCCTATGGCGTCAGCCCTCAAGATACGTTTTTCTATATTTTTTTGGTCCTTTTGTTCTCTGTCGGCATTATCTGTATTGTACTGTGCCGTAACCGAAAGCTTGCGAAAGAAACCCGGGAAAAGACCATCACGGAACAGGCCCTGCGGGAAAATGAAGAAAAACTTCGAAATATCCTGGAAAACAGTACCAGCATGTATTACGCCCACACACCAGACCATAAACTCACCTATGTCAGCCCCCAATGCAGACATATTCTACAATGCGAACCCCAAGAGGCCATGACAAGATGGACCGAATTTGTCACGGACAATCCCATCAATCTCAAGGGTTTTGAATACACTGAAAAGGCGATCAAAACAGGAAAACGCCAACCTCCGTATGAACTTGAATTGAAAGGAAATAAAGGACACAAAATAGTAGTAGAAATTCGTGAGAACCCAGTAGTGGAAAATGGGAGAACCGTGGCCATTGTTGGTTCTGCAACCGACATTACAGAACATAAAAAGGCTGAAAAAGACAAAGAAGCCTTACAACGCCAACTAATCCAGGCCCAAAAAATGGAATCCATCGGCACCCTGGCAGGCGGCATATCCCATGATTTTAACAATATTTTGGGAATCATTCTGGGAAACGCACAACTGGCAATGCTGGACCTGCCCGAAGATAATCCAGCCAGGCCACGCATCAATGAAATTCAGGCCGCCTGCTTAAGGGCCAAGGACGTTGTTCTGCAACTGCTCAGTTTCAGTCGACAGTCAGAACAGGGAAAACTACCTTTAAATCCAGCCAAACTGCTGACAGATACGGTCCGTTTTTTAAGGGCATCCATTCCCTCGTCCATTGAAATTGTGTGCAAAACCGATGGGCCGATACAAACAATCAATGCCAATCCCACACAAATCCAGCAGGCCATTATCAATCTGTGCAATAATGCAGCCCAAGCCATGGAGACCGGGGGCGGCACCCTGACCATTTGCCTGGAAACGGCAGACACCAATGATTTAAAAACGCCGGAATTAAAAGCACGCGGGACAACAGAGGCCGTCCGAATTACCATTGAAGACACAGGCACAGGCATTGAGCCGGCCATCCAGGACAGAATTTTTGATCCCTACTTCACCACCAAGGAGGTCGGCCAGGGATCGGGCATGGGACTGGCCATTGTCCATGGTATTGTTCACAACCATGGCGGTGCCATATCCGTTAAAAGTAAGATGGGGTGCGGCTCGGTGTTTACCGTTTTGTTGCCGGCAAGTTCCATTCCCCCGGCAGATGAACAGCCCGCGGATACCAGACCCATCCCCAAAGGTACAGAGCGCATTCTTCTGGTGGATGATGAAAAAGGGCTGACCGACATGATGGGGACCATGCTGATGAACTTGGGTTACACAGTCAAATCCGCCCAAGATCCCCAAAAAGCCCTGGCCACATTCAAAGAGTCACCTTCCCAATTCGATGTACTCATCACGGATATGACCATGCCCCACTTAAACGGCCTCGAACTTTGTGCCGAAATAAAAAAAATCCACCCGAACATTCCGGTTATTATTTGTACCGGACACACCAATCGGATAGATACCGATGCTGCAGACAGTGTTAACATCGCCGCAGTAGTTATGAAACCTGTGACGATACAAGAAATGGCAAGAACCATTCGAAAGGTTCTTGATTATTCCTGATGATCTTGCTTAAAGTTCATGGAACCTAAGACGTATTTTATTAAACCGCATGTTTCCCTATATATCTGCCTGAACAAAAAATCGTGATTGAACGAGAAGTTTACCCAATGTAATGCCCCAGGTGGGTGACTTCTCGTTCAATCACGATCTATTTTTTCATAGCAAAGGGATTAAAATCTTGCTCAAGCAAATTTCTCAGCGACAAAAACAAAGGGGTGGGGAATTGATTCCAGGAAAACCATTTCCATTCCTCACATTTATCAGGCTCTTTAATTTCCGGTTCTCCGGATTCATATTCGCAGACGACAAACAATGTCACATAGTGCTTGTTATTGTCCTTAAATATATCATTGGTACAGGTGACGTAGCGGCAATTTTTTATAAAAAGGCCGGTTTCTTCATGAACCTCCCGGGCAGCGCAACCGTCAATGGATTCGTTAAATTCCAAGTGCCCGCCGGGAAACGCCCAGCAACCGGACCCATGTGCGCCCTTCCTTTTTCCCAATAACACTTTCTTATTTTGGGTAACGATCGCTGCGACACCAACCAAAGGCCTGTTCATGGCTTTAAAACTCTTTATATATCCGGGCCAGAGGATGGCCCGGGGCCTTAATGACCAAGTCATTATAATACCCATAGGCCGTCAGGGATGCATCATATTCTGCTTTTAGCAGTCTTTCATGCACACGATCTAAAAGCAGTTTGGCTTGATCCGGATCTGCTTTTTCCTCCCCAAGGTGTGTAAATGAATGGAGTAAGATCTTGGTAACATCCCATTTCCTGGCCAGCCATTTGGCATTTTTAACAAGTTTGGTTTCTGATGGACTGCCTTGCTCGATATCTTTGGGTTCGATATGGACAAACGCCACAACAACTTTATCTTTGCCATCCGGCTCTGATATCGGCACTTGATCAAGGGTTTTGATCGTAGGGGTCCAGGCAAATTTATCACAATACCAAAACAATACTCTCATTGAGTACTTTCCTCTTTTTCCGCAGGCCTATTTACGCCTAAGAGCTCATCCTCATCAGCATCAATCATCTTCTGACAGTGTGGGCATGTCATTTTTAACCGCCTCACATCCCCCTTCAACATAATTTTTTGGCAATAAGGGCAATGATACGATTTAAATTTTGAATTGCCCCGTATCGTTTCTATTTTATCCAGGTCCAAGTCAATTCCTCCAATTCAGTTTTATCAAAGACAGCCGGCCAACTTGACGCCCCGAAATCCAGACTGATCCTCATATAATATCATTTCCCCTTTGATCTTTCCAGATCTGAATCTTTCACACCGAATTGGATTGAAAAAAGAGTAATTATCCATTAAGGAATGACCATGTCTGTGTTTTGAGCACCCTTAATCAACTCTATCAATATCAGAAAATTATAGCGTGTGTAACCCATGCCTGTAAAATTCTTGACTCATGATCAGCCTTGACAGGGTTATTTTGATCCTTAATGCTCTAAAGATAAGAAGTCAGGCAATTTGGGTGATCTGTGTAACGGTGTGTAGAATTTTGATAAGAACAACAGTGGAGTAAGGGAATGGTACCTAAAAAAATTGGAATTTTTCTGGCGGCCGTATTGATCCTTTTCACAATTGCTGTATTAAATTCAGATAAAGACTGGCGAACTGCAAGTCGTGAACCAGCCGGAATTCTGCCGGATCCTAAGACCTCCCATGAGGCAGTGCTCTCCGTTTTGGGAGCCAATGCATGGGGTTGGCGTGGATGGTTTGCCATACACACCTGGATAGCTGCTAAGAAAACCGATGAAAGCGCCTATACGGTTTATGATGTTGTGGGATGGCGGGGGCACCATGGCAGATCGGTATTGGGTATCTATAAGGATATTCCGGACAGATACTGGTACGGCAGCAGACCCGAATTGATCAAATTGAAAAAAGGAAAAGGTGTTGATGCGTTGATAGATAAAGTTGACAAGGCCGCAAAAGCCTATCCATGGAAAAACAGCTATAAAGCCTTCCCTGGACCGAACAGTAACACATTTACCGCCTGGGTCGGACTGCAGGTCCCCGAGCTTGAAATAGACCTTCCATTCTCGGCCATCGGCAATGGTTATGCAGACAAAAAACCCTAATTTTCACACTCAAGGTTGTCTGTTAACCTAACCTTAAAAAGATAATATCTACAGTTGAACACTTCTGTTTTGGTTAAACATTTTCCAATAAATTTGTATTACGCTGCAATATGTATTAGAATATAATTTCGCTTTAACCAAAATATGGGATTGATATATCCATAAGCCTGATCCCATCAAAGACATTCAATTAAGTATAATCAAATAAATAGTACCTAAATGAGTGGGGATTTCTCCTTCGCTTTTAGTTGTCTCCTTTTTCTGTAAAGTTGAATTTAAACTTCTATAACATACAGGATGGAAATATGGAAAAATGCGATTGGAAAATTGTTGACGCCAATGAAAATCATTACGAATCAGAATGCGGCGGAGACTGGTTCTTTTTTGAGGGGACTATAGAAGATAACCAAATGGAACTATGCCCATTTTGTGGTGAACCAATAAATGAGATAGAATCTGTTCTATAAATAGTAGTTCTTGGATAACAAAGTCCGTTATTCGGGTATTTTCTCACAGAGAGTCAAGATAATGATATTAACTGTTGCTCAGTCCTTTTTCAAAGGAGCATTGTGGGGTGGACGCCCGTTCAAATTTCAAAATTATTACCCTACAACGCAATTTTTGAGACCGGCACCCATATATTGTATATAGGCCCGCCAAACACCCTGAAGGTATTGGCGTCAAATCTGTATGTAGGTCACGTTTTAGGGTTAATATAATTCCAGGGACATCTCACTTTTCTTTTAAGACATTCTTCAGGGGCGTTGAGGTATTTTTTACGGTATGAAAATGGTCATGCCTTCTTCAAACTATTGGAATGTGGCTCACGGCCTGACGCCCGGACAGATGGAAGAAGATGCAGAAGGAAAACAGATCATGGAGGTGTTGGGCCAAAACATGGCATGGATCATGAAACTCATCTGCCATGGGAAAGAACAGATTCCCGCCCCTTCCCCGGCACGCAAAACCATGGCCAATTTTATCAGATAATCTAAAGCCTTAACGATTGCGGACCGGCCCGACAAGAGAAATTCCATTTTTATTTATGTGCTGCTGGTCATGGAATCCCGGAAGACCTTAAATTATCCCGAAATGGATAGTTATTCAGCAACGACCTCACGTCCTAAAAATTGACAAAAGAATGAAAGATAGTATATTCTGAAGATTATTCTTTGAATGTAAAAACCAGCTATACCGCTGTAATCTAAACATATTTCACGCCAACACAGGCAAAGGAGATGCTGGTGAAATCGATTCTTTCTATTCGTGGACTGGGAAAGTCTTTTTCCGGTCAGCCTGTGCTTCAGGATTTTGATCTCGACGTTAAAACTAGTGAGTTCATTACGCTTCTTGGCCCTTCGGGATGCGGAAAAACAACTCTTTTACGTATCATTGCAGGTTTTGAGACGCCGGACACCGGTACCATCCTTCTTGACGGGAAAGACCTGCTTTCCCTGCCGGCTGAAAAACGCAAGGTCAACACCGTTTTTCAAAGTTATGCCTTATTTCCCCATCTCACTGTGTTTAATAATGTTGCTTTCGGTCTGAAAATAAAAAAGATCAAAGGCCGGGAACTTCAGACCCGGGCAATGCAGGCCCTTGAGCAGGTAAAGATGAAAGAATTTGCCCAGCGGTATCCCCATCAGCTTTCCGGAGGTCAGCAGCAACGGGTAGCCATGGCCCGTGCCATTGTCAACCGGCCCAGGATTCTTTTGCTGGACGAACCACTCTCTGCTTTGGACGCACGGTTGCGCCGGGAGATGCAGATGGAATTGAAAAAACTGCAGCGGGAAATTGGTATCTCTTTTATCTTTGTGACCCATGACCAGGAAGAAGCTTTATCCATGTCCGACCGAATCCTGGTGATGCAGGAAGGCAGAATTGCCCAGCTCGGCACCCCCCGGGAAGTTTACGAGGAACCGGAAAATCTTTATGTTGCCAGATTCATTGGCGATATCAACTTTTTCCCTGGAGAAATCAGTCAAATCCTTGGTGCCGATCAGGTGGTAGTGGATATCTTTGGCCAACAGATCAAGGCGCAAACTGAGCGGCAATTCCAGCCAGGCGACAAGGTGGTGCTGCTGCTCAGGCCCGAGGATCTAAGACTGTATGAACAGCCTCCCAAGGATATCAAAACCTTTGCCGGCAGCATTGTTGAACGCAGCTACCGGGGGTCTACCCTTGATACACTGGTCCGCCTTGATGACGGCCTGTTGTTGACAACCTGCGAATTTTTTGATGAGGATGACCCTGATTTTGACTACAATGTCGGCCAACGGGTATATATTACCTGGGTTAAAGGTTGGGAGGTTGTTCTGCCTGATGAGAATTCCTGACAAAACCCGCGCCTGCATTATCCTGCTGATCTCAGGATGGTTTGTTCTTTTCGGTGTCATACCGTTGCTGCTGCTTGTCATTACAAGTTTTCTGACTATGGATCCTTCAGATCTGGTCAACTTCTCTTTCACATTAAGAGCGTACTCACAACTGTTTATTGAACCCGGCTATATTATTATATTCACCCGGTCAGTAAAACTTGCCCTGACAACAACCCTGCTGTGCTTGGGTTTAGGATATCCCTTTGCCTGGTACACGGCCAGAATGCCGCCCAGATGGCGCACATCAGCCCTTATACTTTTAATGATCCCCTTCTGGACGAATTCCCTTGTCAGGACCTATGCCATGCGCATGGTGCTGGGCGCCCACGGCATACTTAACAAGGCCCTTTTGAGCCTGGGATTTATCCAGACCCCTTTGAGAATCATGTACACGGATTATGCAGTTCTGGCAGGTCTTTTTTATCTGATGCTGCCCTTCATGGTCCTGCCGCTGTATGCAACCATAGAAAAGCTGAATTTTCAATTGGTTGAAGCGGCCAGGGATCTTGGCGCCGGTGCGGTGAGTTCATTTACCAAAATTATTTTTCCCCTTACCCTGCCCGGTATTATGGCAGGCTGTGTCATGGTATTTGTCCCCACCATGGGGCTTTATTATGTGGCCTCCCTTTTGGGCGGTGCACGCCAACTGCTTGTGGGCAACCTGATCCAGCAGCAGTTCCTCAACGCCAGAAACTGGCCTTTGGGCTCGGCAACCAGCATTATACTTATTATTTTCATGGCAGTGATGCTGATCGGATACGGCCTGCTGCTGCGCCGTTGCAGCCGGGAAAGGAAATAATCAAATGGGCTTATTCAGGCTGTTTTACTTTGCAGGCATTTTTTTCTATCTTTACCTGCCCATCAGCGTATTGATTGTCAACGCATTTAATCTGAATAAATACGGCATGAAATGGGACGGATTTACATTTAAATGGTTTGGGGCCATGCTTGAAAATCACTCCTTGATGGAGGCGGCCCGCCATTCCATAGTCATTGCCGTATGCGCGGCCACCCTGGCCACAATGATCGGCGCCTTGGCTGCCATCGGCCTGAACCGTTACCGGTTTTTCGGCCGAAAAGTGATCCAGGGTACCAGCATGACCCTGATGATGACCCCGGACATTATCCTGGCCATTGCCTTTCTTGTTCTTTTCGTCACCCTGGGTGTCGGGTTGGGGTTCTGGTCCCTGCTGTTTTCCCACATCACCTTTTGCCTGCCCTTTGCCATCATGACCATCACGGGAAGACTGCAGGATTTTGACCCCAATATTATTGATGCTGCCAGGGATCTTGGGGCATCGGAAAAAAACATTCTCACCCGTGTCATTCTGCCCATGATGCGGCCAGCACTGATCTCAAGCTGGCTTTTGGCCTTTACCCTGTCCCTTGATGATGTCATCATCAGTTCATTTGTTACAGGTCCAAGTTACGATGTACTGCCGTTGAGAATCTTTTCAATGGTTAAAGTGGGAGTCAAACCTGAAGTAAATGCGCTTGCCGCCCTTCTGGTCCTGCTCTCCCTTGCATTGGTTATTGTCAGTCAATTAATGTTAAAGGAGAAAAAAATCGCATGAAAACCTTATTAAAACTGCTTATTATTCTTATTGTCGTTCTGCTTACCTTAATCCAGGCCCAGGCCGCAGAAAAAATCTATGTGTACAACTGGACGGAATATCTGCCCGAATCCGTTATTGCTCAATTTACCAAAGAGACCGGTATTGAAGTGGTTTATGCCACCTATGACAGCAATGAAGCCATGTATGCCAAACTCAAACTGATTAAAAAAGACGGATATGACGTGGCAGTTCCCTCAACCTACTTTGTTTCAAAGATGGGCAGGGAAGGTATGCTCATGAAACTGGACCAGACCCTTTTACCGAACATGAAGGATCTTGACCCAGAACTTTTAAACAAGGATTACGACCCAAACAACACCTACTCCATCCCTTATATGTGGGGATCAACCGGCATTGCCGTGAACACCGACGAAATCCCCAAAGAACAAATCACATCATGGAAGGATCTGTGGAAACCTGAATTTAAAGGCAGACTGCTGCTCCAGGACGATTTGAGAGAAGTATTTCACATGGCGCTGCGCATTAAGGGATTTTCCGGCAACACCACAAATCCCAAAGAAATTGAGCAGGCCTACCTGCTGCTCAAAGATTTAATGCCAAACGTACTGCTCTTCAACTCCGATTCCCCCAGACTGCCCTTTCTGGCCGGCGAGGTGAGCATTGGCATGATTTGGAATGGTGAAGCCTGGATGGCCCAGCAGGAAAATCCGGCAATCCAGTATGTATATCCCAGGGAAGGCGCAAGCTTCTGGGTGGACAGCTTTGTCATCCCAAAAGGGGCAAGAAACCCCAAAGGCGCCCATGCATTTATCAACTTTATGATGAAACCGGAAGTGGCCAAGACCTGTGTTGAAGAATACGGATACCCCACCCCGGTGAAGCCTGCCATTGCCCTGCTGGATACAAACATCAAAGGTAACCGGACCATCTTTCCCGACACCAAGGTTATCCAGCAAGGGGAGTTCCAGAATGATGTGGGGCAGGCCATTGAAATTTATCAGAAGTACTGGGAAAAACTTCGTACCGGCGACTAACAGCCATTTTTAAAACCGACAACAATGCCGGCAATATCATTGCCGGCATTATTTTATGCACGCCACAGGTCACATTAGTTTCTTAATCCAAATTGATTATTCCGATACTAAAATTGCAAGCACATAAGGATTTTCAATTTGCCAAAAACCCTTATTTTATATAGGTCTTGAGTCGTTTCTGGTCTAGGCTGGATAATTGTTACTGGCCGGAAAGGAAAGGGTATGATGACAAATTTTCCTTTAGACAAGCAGAAGGTATTTTAAAAGTACCGCCTGAGGTCGGCGGGTGCAGAATTTAGTTGTTAAATACCTGATGTTACAATGAAAATTTTTTAAAACCACCCTACCAAATTTTAGTATTTAAAGGAGTCAGTTAGATGATCAACGTCACTAAACCTGCCCAGGAACAGGTCAGGATGTACTTTGAAGGCAAAGAAATTGCACCCATCAGAATCTTTCTCAACAGCGGTGGATGCGGCGGACCAAGCCTTGCTATGGCTTTGGACGAAAAAAAAGATACAGATGCCGTATTTACCTTTGATGATATCGAATACATTATAGATAAGGATCTTTTGGAAAAAGCCGGCAATGTGGATATTGATTTCGCAGGCAACGGCTTTCATCTTGATTCCGGTTTGAAACCCACAGGCGGATGTATGGGTTGCAGCGGCGGGACATGCGGCAGTTAATCGGAAGGTAAGCATGGCTGACGAAGTCCATCTTCACCCCAAATTAGAAAGACAGCTTACAACTATGGAAGGCCGGGCCAATGCCCCATCCATTGCTGCAGGCCGGGCCAGAAAAATAATTGAGGCCATGATTGAAGGTCAGACATCCCAGGCATCCGGGCTTTTTAGAGCGCGCTCAGATGCCAGGGTGAAAAATTCCTGGAAATATGATCTGGGGGCAGGATACCGTTTAATCTGTATCCGCACCAAACAGATCATTTACATCATGCATTTAGGGGATCATGAAAGCTGTGATACCTGGTTGAATAATAATTCAAAAAGACAGCCCCAAAACACTGAAATCAAGATGACCGCCTTTACCATTCGTGACACCTCAAACCCCTATGATTTTCAAACAGTTCGGGCGCAGGATCAAAAGCCGGATTTTGACGATCAGGACCTGCCATCCATTCCCCAGGAATACTTGAGAAAAGTATTCCGCGGACTTGCTGGTTGACACGCTGAATGATAGCGGAACATCTGGAATTTAAAAGCAATATTGATGTAAAAACTGAGACCTAAAAGGAACCCTTTTCAAAGGAGAACATTATGACCGAGGCAGTAAAACTGAATAAAGGAAAAAAGACCGCGTTTAAAGAAAAAGTAATGAGCAGACTGCCCAATGGCGGCAACCTCAATATGTGCCTGACATGCGGCGTATGTGCTTCCGGTTGTCCGGCCACCGGGCTTGAAGATATGGATCCGCGCAAATTTGTCAGAATGGTGGCTTTGGGCATGGACGAAGAGCTGACCATGCACCCATGGGTGTGGATGTGCTCCCAGTGCCAGCGGTGTATCTATGTATGCCCGATGAAGATCGACATCCCGGGTATGATATTCGAGGCCCGGAATTTATGGCCCCGGGAGGAAAGGCCCAAAGGCATTTTAGGCTCCTGTGATATGGCCCTTAGAAATAGCTGCGGCAGTGCTATGGGCATCTCTGAAGAAGACTTTGAATGGGTGGTTGGGGACATTCTTGACGAAGTTCGTGAAGACCAGGAGGGCTGGGAAGAGCTTGAAGCACCGGTCAATAAAAAAGGCGCTCATTTTTTTCTAAGCCAGAATTCCCGTGAACCGGGCACGGAACCCGAGGAGATGGTTCCGTTGTGGAAGATTCTACATATGGTTGGCGCAGACTGGACCTACGCCACACGGGGCTGGGGTGGAGAAAATTACTGCATGTTCCTTGCAGATGACGAGAGCTGGGAACACGTCGCAAGAAACTCCATTGAATCTGCCATGGAGCTGGGTTGTAAGGTGTATTTAAACACCGAATGCGGCCATGCCACCTATTCCATATGGCAAGGTCAAAAGAGATACAATATAGAAACCAACGGTCTTACAATTGAACCTATTGTTCCGTATTATGCCAAATGGATACGGGAAGGCAAACTCAAACCCAGTTCTGACTGGAACAAAGACTTAAAAATCAAATTTACGTGCCAGGATCCCTGTCAACAGGTTCGAAAAAGCTTTGGTGATCCATTAGCCGAAGATTTGCGCTTTGTTATCAAAGCCTGTGTTGGTGAAGAAAACTTCATTGACATGCAGCCGAACTTTTCCAACAATTTCTGTTGCGGCGGTGGTGGTGGATATCTTCAATCCGGATTTAACGATGCACGTCATAAATACGGGGAAATCAAAAAAGATCAGATCCTTGCCACCGGTGCAGACTACTGCGTCACCCCCTGTCACAACTGCCATGATCAAGTTCATAAACTTGCGGAACACTATGAATGTAAATATCATACCATTCATTTATGGACACTGCTTGCATTTTCATTAGGCGTGCTTGGTGGGGCGGAACGGACATATCTGGGGCCGGACATGAAACCACTTAACATGCCGGAAGGCCAAGAACTAGCAGACGAGTATTAAAGCATTATGTGACATTTTAGGTTTTCGATAAAAAATCTTTAGAGGGCAGGATATGATCCATATCCTGCCCTCATATTTTTTTTGTACAAATGCAACTACAATTAGGCAACTACAATCTTATTCTTTCTATTTTTATTTTGATTTGAACTTCTATTCCCGTTAGCCTATAAAGTTTATAAATAAATTAGTGTTTGTTATCAATAAAGCGAAAACTAAAGATCATAAAAAGGAGAGATCAATGAGTAACGATTATGCCCTCATGTGGGAAAGCCTTGGCATGGATTTAAAAGCCCATGACGCACTGCTCGGTGTTTTGGAACAAGGATACAAGGACATTTACCTGGCCCAGAAAAATCGCCCCGAAGGCATGGGGTATTTTGATTTTGTCATGAGCGAGGTTCATGGGTTGCGGATCAAGGAACTTCTGGACGAAAAAAAGCAGAACCGCAAAATCATTGGCAGCTATTGTGTATTCGTCCCCGAAGAGATCGCTCTTGCTGGCGGTGCCACCCTGGTCGGGTTATGCTCGGGTGCGGATTTTGCCGTTGAAGAAGTTGAAAAACATTTACCCAGAAACACCTGCTCATTGATTAAGTCCTCTTTTGGCTTTAAGCTTGGGAAGGTTTGCCCTTACCTTGAAAGTGCAGATATGATCGTGGGAGAAAACACCTGTGATGGTAAGAAAAAAGCCTATGAAACCTTTTCCGGCATGGTGGATAATCTTTATGTCATGGATTTGCCCCAGGTTAAATCAACCCAAGGCCGTGCCCTTCTCAAAGAAGAATACGAACGGTTCAAAACAGCAGTAGAAAAATTGACCGGCAATAAAATCACAGTGGAATCTCTTAAAGAGGGAATCAAGGTCGTCAATGCCAAGCGGGCCGCAATGCATCGACTGGCAACATTACGAAAGGCTGATCCCGCACCCATCTCAGGCCTTGATGCACTGTTGGCCAATCAGGTTTTCTTTTATGACAATCCCGCTCGGTTTACCGAATCCGTCAACAAAATATGTGATGAACTGGAGGGACGGATTAAAGAGAATCAGGGTGCCTTTCCTGCCAAAACGCCTAGAATCCTTATCTCCGGCTGCCCTATGGCTGTACCCAACTGGAAACTGCCATGGATCATTGAATCCAGTGGCGCTGTGATCGTGGGTGAGGAAGCCTGCGTGGGTGAACGGGGCACCCGGAACCTGATCGATGATTCAGGACAAACTATGGATGAACTGATAGACGCCATTACAGACCGGTATTTCAAAGTGGACTGTGCTATTTTTACCCCAAATCAGGAACGCAGCGATCATATCATTGAAATGGCCAAAGCCTATGGTGCAGACGGGGTGATCCATTACGGTCTGCAGTTCTGTCAGCCTTACATTATGGAATCCATTCCCGTCGAGAATTCGCTTGAAAATTTGGGGATCCCCTGTATGAGGATTGAAACCGATTACGGCATGGAGGATGTGGGGCAGCTTAAAACTAGAGTAGAAGCTTTCATAGAACAAATAGCTGATTGAGGAAAATAGATGATTTGCGCAGGCATTGACATTGGGTCCAGAAGTATTGAACTGGTACTGGTTGAAAACGATAAGGTCATTGAAACCCGGCAGACCGATACCGGGTTTGACCCCATTTCCCAGGCGAAAAAAGTGCTGGCAGGGGTAAAATTTGACCAGATCATGGCCACAGGTTATGGGCGCAACCTTTTTGAGGTGGCGTTTGATGATGCATCAACAATCACCGAAATTAAAGCCCATGCCGCAGGGGTCCGAGTGGAATTCCCTGAGGCCCTTGCCATTCTGGATATTGGTGGCCAGGACAGTAAATCCATCCGGCTCAACGACCAGGGCCGGGTGGTGAAATTCGAAATGAACGACCGATGCGCGGCAGGCACGGGCAAATTCCTTGAAATCATGGCTCATAACCTTGGTTTTTCTTTGGATGAATTTGGTCCGGCCGCCCTTGATGCCCAAAAAAATCTTCAAATCAACAGCATGTGCACCGTCTTTGCAGAGTCTGAAGTAACATCGCTCATTGCCAAAGGTCAGGACCGCCAAGAAATTGCCCGGGGCCTTCATTTAAGTGTGGTCAAGCGTGCTGTGGGCATGCTGAACCGCGTGGGGGCCCAGGGAGCCATCGTATTTTCAGGCGGAGTGGCACAAAATCCATGTATGGTACAAATGGTCTCAGACGCCCTTGAAAAAGAGATTCTTGTCCCCGAACAGCCCCAGATGATGGGTGCCTTGGGTGCGGCGATGATCATGGCCGCGAAACGGTAACCCAACCTTAGCCGGCACCGGATGCCGAACTTTTTTCTTTGAAATATCTCTTACCTCGGCATCCGGTTCCAGGCAGGGCAAAATCCTGCCAAGCCAAACACTTGCCCCCAAAAATATAACGGCACCTGCAATATTAAGATAGGGCATCATCGCCCCTTCGCTACCTGCAAGAACAAGCCCGGTTACCCAAATCATTACAGGGAAAATAACATACGTTTTCTTTCCCTTAATGCTCTTTTTCGTGGTTTGATTTGTATTGTTTTCCTTTGAAGACAAATAGCTGCCGACATTTACAAAATTTTTCGTCGTAGGTTGAACTTGGGTGTTGATGGACCATATATGCCCGTGGCCGTTATTTGGTAAATTTTTCTCACTAAAAAAATTTGATCGTTGCATACTTCACCTCTTTTTTGTTGTAAACATCAACCTGTGTTGAAAAAAATAAACACAAAATACAAAAAAATATTACCTGTATTCCCGGCAGCTCCAAATCACGCGCCCAAGAACCCGAACCTTTTCAAGGGCATGAATATCCAAATGAATGGGAGAAAAATCCTTGTTATCACTGCACAGAACCAAGGCGTCCGGATGTTTTTCAAGCCGTTTGACAAGAATAGTATCATCCACCCCCACTGCATAAATGGCACCAGCCATAATACGGGTCTGGGACTGATCAATTAAGACGGTGTCACCTTCCCGGATCAAAGGCTCCATGCTTTGTCCAAACACCTCCATGGCCACCATGGCTGCAGCCGACCCTTTACGGGCAAGCCAGGCGGAAGGAAAGGAAAGAAACTGAGAAATGTCCGGGTCACACTCAAATGATCCGGTGCCGGCGGACAGACGGGCAGCAACCTTTGGAATCCTACGAAATTCACTGTCGTCATCTGCATGTTTCCGATCAAAAAAAACAGGGCCTTTACCCGTATCCACCCAATCCGGATTCACTCTGAACCGCCTGAAAAGTTTGACAATCCAGTTATCAGGAATATGATTCTTATTTCTGGCATGGGTGATCCCCGATCTATTAATACCAAGCTCTTTGGCAAGTTCGGCCTGGGACGAAATCCCGGTAGCATCCATAATCCGGTGAATCAATATATCAACTTTATTTTCCGTCACCTCTACTGTCCTTTTTTTTAAACCTTTTCTATTTACATGCCATGCTTGTTGAAAAAATACAACACATTTATTTAGCATCTGAACGAAAAACCAAAAATTTCTTTCATACGCGTGCCATCCTGCCAGACAGCATCCGTATCTTCATAAAGTTGCTTAAGGACCTGGGCCACATGCGCCTGCATCTGCTCAAATTCGCCTGGCAGCATATCCCGGTGCACATAAATGGGAGAACCAAAACGGATGATCACCCTGGAAAATGGTTTAGGGACCATAAAACGGTCCCAGGAATTGAATACCCACCGATTCTGGCCAGAGGTAATGGTGGGTACAATGGGCAAATCCGCAGACTGGGCAATGCGGATCAATCCCGGCTTCACCCTACCGAACGGTCCCTGGGGACCGTCAACGATATGACCGATCTTATAGCCCTGCTCGATCAGCTTTTTTATGGTTTCAAGGGCCTGACCTCCACCACGGGACGAAGACCCCCTCACCGCCCGCCAACCCATGATATGCACAGCCCGGGCCGCCATTTCACCATCACGGCTCTGGGAAATCATAATGGCAATGGGCTTTCTTGTTGAAAAAAATGTGATGCCCGGAAAAAACCGCTGGTGCCAAGAGGCATATACCAGTTGCCCTCCGGCTTTTAAAATATTCTGTTCATGATCCAGATCAACAATTTTGATCCGGTAGGTAGCTGACAAAAGCCTGACAAGAAACAACCCCGCATAGGGAAACAGATAATAGTATAGTAAATGTCTGAATATTTTCTTCATCATCCAATCACTCCCGTGTCAAAAGTAGAAACGAACAAGCACACTCAAAGTTGATGACATGGCAAAAAGTTCAACCGATGGCTGTTATTATCACGAAAATATCTGCCCTGCCAAGTGCCTTGCAAAGCAGTGGTTGAATATCAACTATCCCTGACAACAGCGCGTTTTCAATATTTTCACATATGCGTTAACCATGTGTATCGTTACAGCGTCACCATAAGCGTTACAATTGTAACGCATTTTCTTATTTACTATATTTATTTATGGAAACAGCAAAAAATATACTGTATAAAATCAATATACTAATCGAAATTCATTTTCATATTAAGTCTGTGGTATGAATTTTGGATTCTATAACTAATGCAGGCACAACTTAACCTCATAAAATAAAAGGATAGGCTAATGATTTGGAAACTGCTGCGAACAATGAGTCAAAATCTAACCCTGACGATTCCGGTAATGATGGTGGCCGGATTCATATTCGGTATTTTCATGGATGCCGCTTTTTTAAAGAGTTTTATTATTCCGTTCACCTTTTTAATGGTCTACCCCATGATGGTGACGCTGAATATCCAGAAGGTATTTGAGGGCGGGGATGTCAAAGCCCAGGTGCTTACCCAGGCGATCAACTTTGGCGTGGTTCCCTTCCTTGCCTATTTTATGGGTTTGATTTTTTTTAAAGACCAGCCTTATATGGCGTTAGGTTTACTTCTGGCGGGGCTTGTTCCCACGTCAGGCATGACCATTTCCTGGACCGGCTTTGCCAAGGGCAACCTGGCCGCTGCCGTAAAAATGACAGTAATAGGCCTAACCCTGGGCTCCATCGCCACACCTTTTTATGTTCGCATGCTCATGGGCACAACCATTGAAATTGACATGGTCGCTGTTTTCAAACAGATCGTGGTCATTGTCTTCATCCCCATGGCAGCCGGTTATTTAACCCGCAGGGCACTGGTAAAAAAACACGGGGAAAAGGGATTCAAAACATCAGTGGGCCCCAAATTCCCGCCGTTGTCCACCTTGGGTGTTGTGGGCATCGTATTCATTGCCATGGCACTTAAGGCCCGGGCCATTGCCGCAGCCCCCAGTATGCTTGCTTACATCCTTATCCCTTTGGTTATCATTTACGGATTCAACTTCACCTTCAGCAGTATTATAGGTAAAAAACTTTTGCCCAGGGGTGATGCCATTGCACTTGTTTACGGCTCAGTCATGCGTAACCTGTCCATTGCCCTGGCCATTGCCATAAATGCCTTTGGTAAACAAGGCGCGTCGGCGGCCCTGGTTGTGGCTGTGGCGTATATCATCCAGGTTCAATCCGCTGCCTGGTACGTCAAACTGACCGACAGAATATTTGGACGGGCGCCTTTGGACGGGGCACAACCTTCGAAACCTACACCCCAGGCAAAAACAGAGCCTATCGCTGAAACCGTTGAGGAGCCCGAAGGTTCCATGGTCGCAAATATTCAAAAAATCCTTTTTGCCACGGACATCACCCCTACGGCAAAATATGCGGCCCGCTATGCCTGTACCATCGGCAACAAATTTAATGCAAAGGTATGGGCCATTCATGTGGTCCCGGATCTTTTAGCCGAATATTCGGCAGGCGCCGGTGTCACCATAAAGGATCCTGAAAAGCAGGAAGAGTTCAACCGGGATGCCGTTGAAAATGCTGAACGAATGCTTGGAGAACGTATCCGAAACACATCGGAAAAGGTGATCAAAGAAATTTCAGCCTGTCCCTTATCAAAGGACCGCATCATGGTCAAAATAGGAGATCCGGTGGAAGAGATCACACAAGCTGCGGCCCAGGGAGATTTTGACCTGATCATCATGGGCACTCACGGAGATCAGGGTTTTGATGATATTCTCTTAGGCAGCACAGCCCAGGGTGTCATCCACGCATCCAAAATTCCTGTCCTTGTGGCGCGCCCCGCTTAGAAGCCGTTTTAATCTTATTTTGTCCCGCATTTTATTGAAAATGCGGGACATTTTTACTTGCGAAATCCAAAGTCTTATGCGACAGGGTAATCGCCTTTATATTAAAAAGTCCTCGCTATCGGGATCGAAAACAATGGACATTCCGATCCCGATAGCGATTGTGAAGTTAAAATAGCCGGCAAAATTATGAATGTGGTCACCCTGGCTTATGCGAAATGTTCTATTGACAAGGCGGAACAAGCTACGATATGGTTTTATGTATTATATCTCTCCTAAAAATTTAAAAAGCGACACATGGTATCATCATGAAAGTTATTACACTTGCAAACCAGAAAGGTGGCTGTGGCAAAAGTACCATTGTTCTCAATCTTGCCATTGAACTTGCTTTACAACAGCACCGCGTCATCGTCTTTGACACGGACCCCCAGGGCAGTTGTTATGAAACAGCTGAAATTCGCAACAGTCAAAAGGAGCTGACGCAGATCAAAGTCGCCCCCGTTTACGAAAACCTCTATCAGGTTATTGAAGAGTCTGATAAAGATTTTGATTTTGCCCTTATCGACACCCCGCCCCATGACAATGACGTTGTAACGGTTGCAACTGCATGCTCTGATCTTATCATCATCCCTGTACAGGATTCTCCCCTCGATATCCGCAGCACAAAGACAACGGTAGAGCTGATCAACGAAGCAGGAGAACTAAATCCGAATATTAAGCCCTATTTTTTGCTCAGCCGTATTCAAACAAATTCGGTCATGGCACGCGAGCTTGCACAAGTATTAAAATCGACTTATAGATTTGACATATTAGAAACCCAGATCGCAAACCGGATGGCATATAAATATTCTCTGATTTACGGCCAGAACGTGTCAGAATATTCAAATAAGGACATTGCTGCAACGGAGATACGAACCCTTGCCAAAGAAATTCTGTCTATCCTTGACCGTTAGGCGGCAATTAATATTGGGGCATGCGTTTTTTTATAAGAAAGTCTGTGTGCCCCACACAGCACTTTCGACTTTCGTTGTGGGCTGAGTCCGGCAGCTGATATGTCAGATCAGCCCGTAGCTGTTATATGCAAAAGGAACCAGTGTTATGAAAAAAAAGAGACCTTCATTACTTGATGTGGAAGTATTCGCCCAAAAAAGAGCCGAAAGCAGGCGGGATAAACTGAAAAAAATAGAGGAAGAGGCCTTGGCAGCAACTGAAGATACCTTTGAAATTGTTGACCAGGAAAACGAGCCCACACCGGAGTATAAAGAATCTGAACAGCAGACAGAGCAGGTTCCTGATGCATTTATGGACGAACTGGTTGACTTTGTCACGACCTATAGGGATGAAATTCTCACCTTGAAAAATGACCTGTTCAAGGTCAAGGAACAGGTCCGCATATTCAGCACAATGATGAACAGCCAGCAAAAAAAGATCTCCCAGCTCATAAAATCTCAGCATGAGGATGAGATGGACAACTCCGTTGAGGATGATAATTACTATCGACTGGTGCTTAGAAATATCATCTGGCTCAAAGAGGAAAAGGGCTTTACCACCAATGACGTTGTCCGATTGTTCCGGGCCGAAGGTTTCCAAACGCCGGCGCCTCATAAAGACTGGAATACAAAAGTTGTTGAACGGTTGTATGCCGAAGCCAGAAGGACAATTTTATAAATATTTTTTTGCTAAAAGTCTAATTAGATGACAATTCCTGTACTGACGATGCCTCCTGACCGGATTGCAAAGCGGCATCCTTTGTGGAACAAAGATATCGAAAGATTAGGTCCATGGGAACGGATAGATCAACAGGACTTTTCTTTGGTGAGCCAAGGGCCTGTATGGTATCCATCCGCTGACGCAAGGAGAAGTGCGCCGACGATCCTGATCTGTGACCAGTACGGTTCCAGCATGGACCCGGCCTGGGAGCTTCTGGGCCAACAAAAAATCCATACCTGGGATTCGGTCATCGTCACCGAACAGACAGCCGGCAGAGGGCAGTTTCGACGCAATTGGGTTTCTCCCGTGGGAAATCTTTATGCATCCTGGGTGTGGCCCGAATGTTCAGACAATAATCCTTCCAATGCATATCAGGAAAATTTATTACCCCTTATCGCAGCTTATATCGTCGCCCACGGTCTTGAATTGCTGGGGATCGATGTCCAGATAAAATGGCCGAATGATATTCTATACAAAAATCGAAAAATCGCAGGTATTCTGGTTGAACAGTGCAACAAGAAAATTATTGTGGGAATCGGAATCAACATGGCTTGTGCCCCATCTTTACGAGGAATCGGCAACGAAACCGCCATGCCGGCGACCTGCTTATCAAAAGAAGGATTTCATGTCTTCCCCTTAAAGGTCTGGTGTCACTTGGTGGAATCAGGCATCCAATGTATGCGAAGCTTGATCAGCCAAATCCAGGCATCCGAATTTACACACCTGATTACCAGCCGCCTGGCATGGCGCGGCAAGCACGTCCATATTCTTAAAAATGAAGATGAAATTAATTCGGCAATCATTATCGGTGTTGCTGAAAATGGGGGGCTGGTGACACAAAAAAACAGCCTAACACAAGTCATTCACTCCGGAAGAATTTTAACAGTTGAATAACAGCCAAAAGCTGACTTAGCCGATGCCCTCCAGACATACCCCCAAACAAAAGGTAAAAATTCTTTACACGGTACACATACTTTCCTATATACGTCCATACAGTGTTAATATTTCGCCATAATGGTAAAGTAAGCATATTATTTAAAAATCCAAACCTTAACCGAAACGTATCAATATTAGGGAGATCTTAAAAAGTCATGAAACAAAAAACACTTGAGCAGGTTCTGGCTGAAAATAAAGGTAAACCCATCCTCGTTGCTAACCGGGGAATTCCTGCCCGTAGACTCTGCCGTTCAATTTCAGAGATGGAAGCCATCTCAATCATGACTGCAACCAATGTCGATAAAACGTCTCCCTCTACCCACAGTGCCCATGAACTGATGCTGTTGGGGGAGGTTCCGACCTCTTATCTTGATATTGACCGGATTATTGAAAAAGCTAAAGAACGCGGCGTTATTGCCATTCATCCAGGCTGGGGATTTGCAGCAGAAGATTGCAGTTTCCCCCTGAAATGTGAAAAGGCAGGTATTCACTTTATCGGTCCGCCCCATGATGCCATGCGCCTTTTGGGCAACAAAGTTGCCGTACGTAAACTTGCCAAGGAACTGGATGTTCCGGTCATCCCCGGTACGGAAGATGCCGTTTCACTGGAAGAGGCCCGGGTCTTTGCCAAAAAGATCGGTTATCCGATCATGCTCAAAGCTGAAGGCGGCGGTGGCGGGCGAGGCATCTACGAAGTATATTCTGAAGAAGAATTTGAATCGGCTTTTGTTAAAGCATCGACATTTGCCCAGGCCTCTTTCGGCAATCCCAAGCTGTTCATGGAACGACTGCTGACCAACGTGCGTCATATTGAAATTCAAATTGCCGCCGATCAGCACGGCAATGTGTTTGCTTTCGATGAACGGGACTGCACGGTCCAAAGGAATCATCAAAAACTGGTCGAAATGACCCCCTCCCCCTGGCCGGGCATGACCGAAGAACTTCGCAACAAACTCAAAGAGTACTCAATCAAGCTGGTCAAGCATGTAAACTATTATTCTCTGGCAACAGTGGAATTTCTGGTGGACCTGGATGGAACCCCCTATCTCATTGAGGTTAACACACGGCTTCAGGTCGAACATGGTATTACTGAATGCCGCTATGGCGTGGACCTTGTGGCGGAACAGATCGCCATTGCCTTTGGCTCGACCCTCAGTTTTAATTCAGAAGAGACCAAACCCTACCAGCACGCCATGCAGGTCAGGATCAACTGTGAAGACCCCCGGAACAATTTTTCACCCAATGCAGGTCTGATTACCCGGCATGCACCTCCGGGCGGAACAGGTGTGCGACTGAACACCTGCATCAGCACAGGATACCAATTCCCATCCCAGTATGACTCAGCCGCAACCCTGCTGATTAGTTTTGGCCGCAGCTGGAACAAATGCGTCAAGGTCATGCGGCGGGCCCTGGGTGAGTATCATATCGGCGGCGTGAAGACGACTATCCCATTTCATCAGCAGATTCTCGAAGATCCGGTTTTCAACTCAGGTGTTTATGATACCAATTTCATAAAAAAAACACCGGAACTGATGCAATATATTGATCAGGCGCCGGAGACCGTAAGGCTTTCCCGCCTGGTGGCTGAAATTTCAGCCAAAGGATATAACGAGTTTGTTCAATTAGGAGAATACCGCGGGCGGAATGACAAACGCATCGGACCTTTCAAGCCGGTTCTTCCCCCTGAAATACACGACCAATTTTCCCATCCCTATCCCAAGGGAGACCGCCAGGCCATTCTGGATTTCGTTAGGGACAGCGGCTACGTTCATTTTACGGATACAACCCCCCGTGACATGACCCAGTCCAACAGCGGCAATCGCTTCCGGCTGGCCGAAGACAGACTGGTCGGACCGTATCTGGACAAATGCGGTTTCTTCTCCATGGAAAACGGCGGCGGTGCCCATTTCCATGTGGCCATGCTTGCCAACATGACGTACCCGTTTACCGAAGCCGCGCAGTGGAGGAAATTTGCACCCCAGACGCTCAAGCAGATTCTGATCCGTTCTACCAATATCCTGGGATACAAACCCCAGCCACGCAACCTGATGCGCAAGACAGGTGAAATGATCTGCGCACATTATGATGTGATTCGCTGCTTTGATTTTTTGAATCACATTGAAAATATGCGGCCCTTTGCCGAAGTAGCCATGGATTCCAAAACCAACATCTTTGAGCCGGCCATTTCTCTTTCCTATGCACCAGGGTTTGACGTCAAGCACTATCTGGCGGTGACCGATGAAATTGTGGCTATGGTCGCCAATGTCTCCGGCCTGACAACCCCAAAAGCCATTCGCACGATTATATTGGGCCTCAAGGATATGGCCGGTGTTTGTCCGCCCAGATTTATGGGGGAACTTGTGGCAGCCATTCGCAAAAAATATCCGGAACTTATCATGCATTACCACCGGCATTACACGGACGGATTGTTTGTTCCGGCTTTGGGGGCGGCAGCCAAGGCCGGCGCCAACATCGTGGATACCGGAATCGGCGCATCCGTGCGCTGGTATGGCCAGGGCGAAGTACTTTCCACAGCCGCCTACATGGAAAATGAACTGGGCTTGAAAATCAACTTGAATAAAGAGATGATTCGGTCCTGCGGCTTCATGCTCAAACAGATCATGCCGTATTATGACCGCTATTGTTCGCCCTATTTCCAAGGCATTGATCATGAGGTCGTCGAACACGGTATGCCGGGCGGCGCAACCTCTTCCTCCCAGGAAGGCGCCATGAAACAGGGGTATATTCATCTGTTGCCCCATATGCTGGAATTTTTAAAGGGAACCCGCAAAATCACCCGGTATCATGATGTCACGCCGGGTTCTCAGATTACATGGAATACGGCATTTTTGGCTGTAACCGGGGCATACCAACGCGGCGGAGAGGAAGCGGTTCAGCGTCTGCTGGAGACCCTAAAAGCCGTCAATACCATTCCTGAGAAGGATTTGCCCGAAGACATCAAGGCGGCCCGGCTGGAACTTTACCGGGACAGCAATGACGCCTTCCGGGATTTGCTGCGGGGAAATTTCGGCAAACTGCCGCTGGGGTTCCCGCCGGACTGGGTTTATGAAAGCGCATTCGGCGAAAATTATCAGGCAGCCATTGCCAGCCGGACAGAAGACTCACCGTTAAACGCCCTTGAAGATATTGATCTAACGGCAGAACGAGCCAAACTTACAAGTCTGATTGATCGGGAACCCACGGAGGAAGAGTTCGTTCTCTATCTGAACCACCCCGGGGATGCCTTGAAAACCTTCGAGTTCACGGCAAAATACAGCGATCCGAACAACCTTCCGGTGGATGTCTGGTTTGAAGGGCTACAAATCGGTACACAAATGGAATTCAGGGACAGCAGCGGCAAACCCCATCAGATGATCATTCTGGATATTTCCCCTCCCAAAGAGACCGGACACTGTGTGGTCCGTTACCTTTGCGATTCCGAAATTTTTATATATAAGGTTAAGGTCAGTGAGGCCAGAGGCATTGGCACCGAGTCCGTTGAAATGGCCGATGCCTGCAATCTTTGCCATATAGCTGCGCCGAGCAACGGTGATCTGTGGGTTATGTATGCCCATGAAGGTGATATCATCCAAAAAGGCCAGGAGCTTTTCAATATTTCGATCATGAAACAGGAAAAAGCCGTCCTCTCGCCGGTTGACGGTATTGTCAAACGGGTTCTCAAAACAGCCAATTACCAGGAAACCAAAAAGATGGTCCCGGTTGTCAACGGAGAACTTCTCGTGGAGCTTTCGCCCACATCGGATACCTGTACGAACTGTAAAAGCCCCATTGATATCGATCACCAAAAATTCTGTCCGATTTGTGGCGATAAAATCTGTGCCTGTATCGAAAAATGTTAAACTAAGGCTGCAGATGAAATAAAAAGGCACCCCCCCAAGGCCCAATAAAAGTATATTGGGCCTTGGGGGTAACCTTGTAGATTTATCTTTGACTTCATCCCCCCGCATTATTTTCATATTTTCCTAATCCCGTCTTCACAGGGATGTAACACAATTTGGGTATCGTTCCTGATTAATAAGATATTCATCCAAAATAATTAAGGATAGGAAATGATAAAAATAGATCTTCATGTGCACTCCAAGTTTTCCAAGCGGCCATCCCAGTGGATCCTGCAGAAAATCAGCTGCCCTGAAAGTTTTACGGACCCTATGCTGGTATATAATACTGCCAAGGCAAAGGGAATGTCCCTTGTGACCATATCCGACCACAACACCATTGACGGAGCCCTTGAAATCGCTCATCTGTCGGACACCTATATCTCCGAAGAGATCACTTCATATTTCCCGGAAGACGGGTGCAAGGTGCATGTGCTGGCCCAGAACATCACCGAAGCCCAGCATGATGAAATTCAGAAAATCCGGCAAAATATCTTTGATCTGGTAGCCTATCTGAATGGTGAATATATTGTCAATATCATTGCCCATCCGCTCTACGCGGTCAATGACCGGCTGACCATCAAACACTTTGAACAGCTGCTCTTGCTGTTTAAGAATTTTGAACTCAACGGTGCCAGAAACGACAAACAAAATCAGATTCTTGCCCAGGTGCTCAAAAAGCTCACCCCTCTGGACATCGAACGGCTCTCCAACCTCTATGATTATCAACCCCTGTTCGATACCCCCTGGGAAAAAAATCTCACCGGCGGCTCCGATGACCACTCCGGCTTGAATATCGCCAGAACGTTTACGGCTGTGGACGACGCAACGGACCTTCACAGCTTCATGAACGGCATCCTCAACGGAAAATCCCGTGCAGTTTCTGATCCGTCCACCCCCCAAACCATGGCCCACAATCTTTACGGTATTGCCTACCAGTTTTACTCAAGTCGATTCAATTTTGGACGCCATGCCGGCAAAGATCAGTTACTCAAATTCCTTGACCAGTCCCTGATGCCTGTATCTAATGCTGATGACGGACTGATATCAAGGTTTTACACTTTTTTAAGCAAACGCAAAAACCGCCGGGAGAACACCAAATCCAATAGTTTAACAGATTTGATCAGAAAAGAGACCGAGCGTCTGTTTGCGGAAAATCCCGACTTACTGAAAATTGCCAGGACCCAGTCAAAAAAAATACAGCTTAGTGAATCCCATGAAGAGCAGGAACAGCACAGGGAAGAATTATGGTTTGATTTTGTCAACCAGCTTTCAAACAAGGTTTTATTCCACACCGGAGACCATCTGCTTGGGCAGGCATCCGGGGCAAATCTGTTCAATATATTCCAGACCATTGGTTCCGTGGGTGGGCTTTACTCCCTTTTAGCTCCCTATTTTGTGGCCTTTGTTCACTTTGCCAAGGACAATGAAATGAACACGGCTGTTCTGAACCGGTTTGCCAAATACAAAAACGGACATCAGCCCCCCAAATCCCGAGTGAAGCTTGGGCATTTCACGGACACCTTTTACGATGTCAACGGTGTGGCCCAAACGCTTCAACAACAGGTGCAGGCAGCGCTGAAACATGACAAACACTTGACCATCATTACCTGTGATGTCCAGGCCGAAAAAACAGGCGAAGGGGTAAAAAACTTTACGCCCACAGGCGTTTACGAAATCCCGGAATATACGGAACAAAAATTATATTACCCGCCGTTTCTGGAAATGCTGGAATACTGCTACGACCAGGGATTCACCCATATTCACTCCGCCACACCCGGCCCCATCGGCCTGGCAGCCCTGGCCATTGCCAAAATCCTGAAGCTGCCCTTGACCTCCACCTACCATACCCAGTTCCCGCAATATGCCCAGTATCTAACCGGGGATAATTTCATCGAAGAGCTGACCTGGAAATTCATGATTTGGTATTATGATCAGATGGATCAAATCTATGTTTCCAGTCAAAACTCCTTTGACGAGCTCACTGAACGGGGGATCAAGCCTGAAAAAATCCGCATCATGCCCCGGGGCATCAACACGGAAATCTTCCATCCCTCAAAAAAGTGCAACATCCTGACGTCCAATTTCAAAGTGAATGAAGAAGCTCTGAAATTTCTTTATGTGGGCAGGGTATCCAAAGAAAAAAATCTGCCGATTCTGGCAGAAGCGTTCAAAGCCCTTTGTGCGAACAGAGACAAAGCACACCTGACTGTCGTGGGGGATGGTCCTTATGCCGATGAAATGAAAAATCTGCTCAAAGATTATCCTGTGACCTTTACCGGTTATCTTTCCGGAGAGCCCTTGTGCCGGGTGTATGCGTCGGCAGATCTTTTTGTGTTCCCTTCCACTACAGACACATTCGGTAATGTGGTGCTCGAAGCACAAGCCTCTGGCCTGCCGGTCATCGTGTCGGATCTGGGCGGCCCCTGCGAAAACATGCTGGATCAAGAGACCGGCATTATTGTTAAAAGTGATGATGAGCCGGCACTTTTAGCGGCCATGCAGCAATTTTTGAATACCCCCGGGCTGTGCAGTCAAATGGCCGATCGGGCCAGGGCATACATGGAAGACAGATCTTTTGAAAACGCATTTATTCAGTCCTGGGAATTTTACAAAGAGATACATATGCCGGTCTCCATGCAAGAATTTTCCAAGGCAGTATAACGATGACCCACATAAAATCAGGACTGAAAACCGCCGCACTGATACTCAAAGGCCGGATGCCCGGTCAGCTTGTGATCCAGATCACGGACCGGTGCAATGCCACCTGCCCCCAGTGCGGCATGCGCAAAACCAATAAATTTGACAGAACCCGGCTCTCCAATGATCAGCTCAAAGAGATCATTGATGCTGCAGGCCAAAAAGGATTTCAGGCCATCTCCTTTACCGGCGGAGAGCCCATGATGTTGCGTAAGGATCTGCCCGAACTTATCCGGCACGCCGGAAAAGCGGGGATTCCCTATATTCGAACCGGCACCAACGGATTCTTTTTTGCCGATCATGACAAACCCGACTTCGAAGATAAGGTAAAGGCCATTGCCGATGAACTGGCAGACACCCCGTTGCGCAACTTCTGGATCAGCCTGGACTCATCCGTTGCGCACATCCATGAGCAAATGCGCGGGTTTGAGGGCGTTGTCCGGGGTATGGAAAAAGCATTACCCATTTTTCATGATGCAGGTCTTTTCCCATCCGTGAATCTGGGGCTGAACCGTAATGTGTCCCAGATCACTCAAATTTTAGGATCGCCAACGCCAAAAGATCTTTTGACCCCGGAGGCCTCCCCCTTTTACCAGGCATTTGCCCAGGGGTTTGCCGATTTCTACCGCAAGGTGATCAATATGGGATTCACCATCGCCAATGCCTGCTACCCCATGAGCATGGAAGACAGTGCAGATAAAGAAGACCTGGATGCTGTTTATGCCGCAGCGTCTGCGGACCGGGTGGTCTGTTTTACAGGGATCGAAAAAGCGCTTTTATTCAAGGCGCTGTCAGACACCATTCCCAAATTCAGGTCCCAGATCAGAATTTTTTCTCCCTTGGCCGGTTTGCACACCCTGTACAATGTTTATTCAGGAAAAAATACAGATACCCCTTACGGCTGCCGGGGCGGCATTGATTTCTTTTACCTGAACTGCACCGATGGCAACACTTACCCCTGCGGGTACAGGGGTGCTGATAATTTAGGCCCGTTTCCGGACTTAAACGTCAACGCCATTAATCCTAAAGGATATTGCCTGGCCTGCGACTGGGAATGTTTCAGGGACCCCACCGAGCTTGGGGGGCCATTCATGGAAACCTTTTCCGCACCGTGGCACCTGGCAACCAGAATGGCCAAAGATCCAGGGTATGGCGCCTGCTGGCTCAAGGATCTCCAATATTACAAAGCCTGCGATTTTTTTAACGGTAGACGGCCACCCCGGACAACAACCTTAAAAAAATTTTAAATCGTACCTTACCGTCCCCCGTTTTTGGACGGAAAATTGCGGGGCTTGGCCATAACATCGGCCACAGCGTAGGTTGGGTTGAGGAACGAAACCCAACAACTTATTGGCGTTGGGTTTCGTTCCTCAACCCAACCTACCGGAAATTCGTATGGCCTAAAATATGACCAAGGCCTTATTTTGTAATGCCCCAGGTGGGTGACTTTTCGTTCAAATACGAAACTTTTTTACCTGGCTTACCAGAACGGCAGCAATCAGGTAAAACAAAGCAAATCCGGTAAATACAATCCTAAAATTGTCATGGGTAAGTCTTAAAACAACACCGGACATCCAGGGCCCTAAAAACCCGGCCACAAATCCGTAAGCAGTAAATACAAGCCCGAATACCCGTCCAAAATTTTCAAGACCAAAGCACTCCGAGACCAATGGCGCAGACACTGTAAACAATACCCCGAATGCAAGCCCAACAACGCTTGCCAATAAACTTAACACATACAGATTATGAAAAAAGGGCATGAGCAGATAGGCCAAAGCCGCCATAAGAAACACCCGGATTAAAATTTTGTGTTTGGATATGCGGTCCGCAAGTATGCCGAATACAATCCGGCGAAGGCCGTTTAACATGCTGAATCCGGTCAGAATAATCACATACTGTGTCACGTCATATCCTAAAGACTGCCCTAAGGATGAACACAGCATCACCATGGAAACCCCTGCAGCCCCGGCCAGGGCCCATACCCACCAAAGACACCAGAAGGATCTCAACGTAAGTATTCGGCCAACGCCAAGAGCGATTCCCACCCCCTTTACAGATTTAAATGAATATGCGGAACCCCGCATAAAAAAGGCGCATACAATACCGGTACACACGGCAAGGGTCATGGAGATCACACATGTTGCCCTGTACCCCTGGTTAACCAACAAAAAAGAGAATACCGGTGACATGACCGCAGCTGCGCCGCCAAACACCAGATTGATAAAACCTACTGCCAGACCTTTTTGTTCCAAGAATAATTTTTGGGAAACCGTCAAACAGGGAAGATAAACAAAAGCGCTGAAAAACCCTTCCCAAAACGCCCAGGCAAAGACATGATACAGCGCTGAGGCCCATGCAACAGCCCCGACCCCAAAGCCGCAAGTGACAGTCCCCACAAAGATAAGCCCTTGGGGTGTAATCTTTTCCTGGAGTTTACCGGACAGGTACATGGAACATCCCGTACCCGCCAGGATAAAAAACATCAGTTGCCCGATACGGGCCTTTTCCACGCCCAATAATTGCTGCCACTGAACCGCCATCACCCCGGGAAATCCAAACAAAAAGGCTCCTGGGAAAAAGATGGCCAGACACCCCAACGCCAACAGCAGTTTTCTATTTGTTACCCCGTTCATGGGGCTTTGTTATATATCAATTTTAGGTAAAGGCAAGCAAAAGACCTGAACACTCAAATTTTAATTATGGATTCATGGTTACACTCAGCCCATCGCCTTTCACAACAAAACGCTCAAATGTATATTCTAACGCATCAGGATTTTCCCCAAAAATCTGCATGGCAATATAGCCGGATGAAGGACTAAACAAGACGCCGCGCTGGGGATCGGCTATTTGCCAGGTCTTTCCGTCATGGACCTCAGCCCAGTTATGATATCCCGAAGGCCTCAACCGGTTATTGCCAGGACAGATGTAACCGGCCATTGCCCTGGCTGGAATATGATTGGCCCGGCACAAGGCCACAAATAAATGCATGAATTCCGTACAGTCGCCCTTTTTATGAGTCAGAGCATACAATGCCCCCCTGGGACGGCTGATATAACCTGTATATTTAAGATTGTCGGACACCCATTTAAAAATCGAATGAATGGTCTGAACACTGTCCTGCTGTTTAAGCGCTTCTGCCTGTTTTATGATCCGGGGATCATCTGATTCAACATAGGGCTCTGGGCCAAGCCAAAAACTCATGTTTCGGCAAGCTTCGGGCTTGGGACTGCCGGATATTCCAAGCTCTGCCACGATGGAGATAATCTTTGATGCATAGGGCGCAATCACGTCAAAGGAATACACAAGGACCTGATTGCCAAGGCTGTCAGTGATGATCTCATGAGGATGGGACGAAGTGATGCGTCGGCAGATCTGGGTAGAGGTCTCCTTTACCGGCCCAAAGGTTTTGAATTCAGCATTTTGCACAGCCCGGCCGGTCTTATTTTCTATGGTGAAGGACCAGATGATTTTAACTGTGTTTGTACTGGTTGCTGAGGGTAATACTTCTATATCAGGATTTGACAAGGCCGAAGAAGCCAGGAACAGGTAACAAACAATAATCCAAAGACTGTTTGGCAGAGACTTAGGCAATGCTATGGACAGGTCCGGCATTTCTTGCCTTGCCTGATGGTTTTTCGATTTTTGGCAAGTTCCTGATTTTTCAAAAATGTGTCTACTCCCACAAGACCGTCTTCCAGAAAAAATAAATTGGGAAAATCCTTTAAAGCCTTTTCAATCGGGCCATAATCCTTTCCGTCTTTGGTAAACACCAGCAAAGAGCAGAGCTGACCGGGCCTCTCCTGATCATTTACAGCCTGACTAAAAGCCTTGGCAAAGGATTCGCCGTTGCCTGAAAATGGAACAATAAGGGATTCAATGATCTTTCCCTGCGGGAGTTTTGGAGGGGCTGTTTCTAAAGGTGTATAATTAGAGGCATCAATACTGATCCAGCAATTGGTTTTCCTCTCACTGAACCAAATTCGGGCCGGAACCTGATTGACCTTTTTTATCTCAAAATAATTACCGTCAATGAGACCGTTACTGTTTTTCCAGGCGGTCAGCCCGCCGAACAGAACAAAAGCGTCAAATCCTTTTTCTCTAAGGATTTCGCATTCACGAATCAGAGGGCTTAAGGCATACCCTTCATTCAGCAAAACAATAGAGGCCTGTTTGAACATTGACTTGGTTTTAACAGCGAACAGGGGCAGGTTGATCGATCCCGGAATCCTGAACGACTCAAAATCGGCTTTGTTTCTAACATCAATCAGCATGGGCCGTTTACCGGCCCGTTCTTTTTTAAGCACATCCATTGCCGTGACAAGCAGATCTGCATGGACGGCAATTCCCGCTGTTGTGGTTCCTTGAACTGTCTCCTTACCTGCCGGTCCCTGCACTCCCGGTATTTTTTCCCGGGACCAAACCAAAGAAAAACTTAAGATTAAAACCATCAAAACGATGAAACAAATTTTACCCGTAAGTATATTTTTCCGCTTATTCTCATAACCCATCTTGCCTGCTATTCCTATTGTCCATCCTGAATCACATTTTAAGCCATACGAATTACCGGTAGGTTGGGTTGAGAAACGAAACCCAACGTTGATAAGTTGGGTTTCGTTCCTCAACCCAACCTACCCTGCTACGCTGCGGCCGATGTTATGACCAAGCCCTATTTTCCTTTCTCTCTTCCCATCGGCCGATGCTCCCATATTCCTCTACTTCGTCATAAAACCCAACAAACAAATCTCATAACTCTATAAACGCATACCCAAAAATCCGAGTAAACAAATCAAGGTCGCCACCATCAATAACACCGTCTTCGTTCAAATCAGCCCGGGGATTAAATCCCTCATCTCCAGATGTCAGGCCCCAAGCCGACAGGAGCAGATAAAGATCCCAGCCGTCAACATCATCATCGTCGTCCAAGTCTCCATAATGGGGAGGTAAATTCGGTACGCTCTGCCCATTCAAAGGATTGCTCCCGGAATTATACTCTTCACCATCCCCAAAGCCGTCACGGTCCGTATCCCACGCCATGGGGTTGGTACCAAGGTTGATCTCTTCGTAATTGAGCAACAGATCGCCATCCGCATCCCCGGTTTCCGTAAACGTCCTGAACTGCCAGACAGGGCCTGAAGTCACAGCCTGGGCCGGGTCTGTTGCGACAATCTGCCAGAAATAAGACGTATCATACGCCAAAAGCCCCGGGTAGACCTCTGTTTCTTCAGTGGTTTGAATCACCTCAAGGCTCTCCGCATCCTGACCGAACAGCACATCGTATGACAGCAGATCCCCTTCATCCGGATCTTCGCCAGTCCAGGATAAAAGCAGATCAACGGAAACGCCCAGTGCCTCGTCCTCAGGGTTCGGCTGGGACGGTTCAAGGGGCGCAGAATTCTGTCCCGGATCAGTTTGATTCAGGTATTCATCCTTGTCGGATATGCCGTCTCCGTCATAGTCACCTGTGCCGTCCCGGTTTAACGTACCAAAATGAAGCATTTCCCAGGCATCGTCCATGCCGTCTCCGTCACTGTCACTGACATTTGCATCCTGGATCTGCAGTTTGACCTTGCGGGTGGCCGCGTATTCCCCGTCATCGGCCGTAAAGGTCACGGAATAAGTCCCGGCCTGACCGTACTGGGTAAACCATTCAAAGATCCCAGTTCCGTCGCCCCGGTCGGTAAATTCTGCCCCGGCAGGCAGGGATGCGGCAGACAGCGCCGGGATGGTCCCGTCCGGGTCAGAGGCAGTGACCAGAAACCCCACCTGACCACCCTCCATCAATACCTTATTTGAAATATACTGGATCATCGGAATATGACTTGCCTCAGAGTCTTCAAATACAACGGTGTAGGATGCCGTAGTATTGCTATCAAACAGGTTGATGAAATAATGCCAGTTGTTGTCGTCATCCCGGGTTTTGGACAGCCAGCAGTTTTCTTCCAGGATCTGTTTGCCGTCCGAACGAACCACCTCTTGGATGTTCATCTGTCCGCTTTTGGGATCCTGAAGGGTCACCACCATAAAGCCCTCCGTCACCGGTGCCGTCAGCCGGTAGGTATCCTGGTCAAGCAGAACAATGCCGGCGGACTGCCCGTCATAATCCGTAACCAGGGCTTCCACGTTGTCGGATTCATAAATACGGACAATGCTGCCGTCCTTTGCCAGAAAATCATTGATTGCGTCCCGGCCGGGCAGATCCACCATCACATCCTTAAGCAAAAAATGGGTATTGACACTGTCAAACAGGGATGTCAACTCTCCGCCAAGCTCGTCGGAGTGGGAAAAATCCGCATCGAATTCCACAAATTTGCCGGACAGAGAACAGGTCATGATCCATTTGGCTACACCGGCCTCTCCGGGACCGATATCCCCAAAATCAGCCTTCAGCGTCAGCTGGGCCGCCTCACCGTTGACCTGAGTGGCTTCAATATTAAAGCCGATGAGCAGTCCCAGTTCATTTTCCACGATTTCAGGCTGGGCCGAATTAATGGAAAGATTGACCGCCGTGCCATAACCGTTATTGGCCACACGTACGCCCAAGGGAAACGGCACCTCCTCTTCGATCTCATCGGTAAAGGCATCATCCCCGTAAACATCTTCTGGCAAGAAATAATCCAGGGTCAGCTCGGGCATGGGTTTGACATAGATGTAATCGGGCATGACTTCAGTGGTCTGGGTTTCCCCTGCCATGGTATAGGTAAGGGTCGCGCCAACATAGTAGAGGGTTCCCTGGGGCGCGCCGTTGGAAGCGCCCGGCGCCGGGATGATCAGCCAGGTGATGTCGGCCGAAGATGATCCTGGGACCTGGCCTGCACCGTCCACATTGTCAATGCCTGAAATGGTGTCCTGACGGATAAAAAACAGGGCGTCGGTATTGTCCGGATCAGTGCTTGCCGACACCGGATTCCCCTCCCCATCGGTAAAATTGACCAGAACAGCCACATCCTCAATTGGAATATCGGCAAACCCGTTGCTGATCTTCATATGGGCCTCAAATGCCTGACGTTCCAGGGTCAGCTCCTGGTTAATCTGAATTTTTACCCGGGCGCAAAGGGCATCATTAGCCACAGCATTCATTGGAAACAACGCCCAGACAACAGCCAGGCCCAGCCAGATCCACCAGATTCTAACAGATTCAATTTTCCCCATGCGTCCCTCTCTAACAGAGTGGTTATTTATGGGCGCATTCCCATTTTCCCGGTTTTTAAAACGGACTATCCTCTTTAGCAAAAAGAAGTTATGCTTCCCCTCGATTATCAACTGATGAGGAAGAAAATAGTATGAAACTCAAAAAGGCTGAATCCTGCGAAACGGTAGAAGAAATATATGAATTATTGAAACAGCTGGACAAAGAGAAACGGCTAATTCGCAGTCCGGAAGAACTCATTCAGGTTGAACAAGAAATTTTAAGCTATACCAATCGTTTAGCCGCGTTGATGCTAAAAAAAAAAGTCCAAACCAGTATAAACTCTCCGGAGCATAACGAACAAGAAAGAGAGTTGGTGCGTAGCTGGCCTGGCCGAATGAAAAGTGAAGGGTTTGAGACAGTTCAAATTCAAACCAGCTCAGGTTGCACGATCCCAATCCATGTTCGATACTATCGAAGAGCCTGTGACCGTCGAAATGGCAAAAGATATAAGGGCTTGTATGCTGCTTTGGCTTTGCTCGGGATTCATGATCGATGTACACCAATCTTGGCGGCGATGGTCAGCGCCTGGTCCGCGTTACTGAGCTCATTTGAGGAAGTACGTCAGGTCCTTTGTGATCATGGCACTATCCTGGATGTTAAGGTGATCCGGAAACTGGCCTACCGCTACGCAGAACGAGCACGGGTGGTACAGCAAATGGGTCTGCTCCCCTTAAATGAAGAGGACAACCTTCAAGGTCGTCGGGTTGTCATAAGCACCGATGGTGGCCGGACTCGATTGCGGGAAAAAAAGCGAGGTCCCCGGACAGCCAAAGGAAGAACCAGATATCATGGGGCCTGGAGAGAACCCAAGCTGTTGATTATTTATGTCGTCGATGCCCATGGGAAACAGGAAAAAAGCTTTGCCCCATTTATTGATGGCGGTTTTAATGGGCCTGATGGCTTGTTTCTGCTGCTGAAGGGCTATTTGAAGTCTCTTTGCATCCAAAAAGCAGACAAGGTGTTGTTTGTTGCGGACGGGGCTCATTGGATATGGAATCGAGTCCCTGGTCTGATCAAGGCACTGGGGTTGAATCCGGAGAGTGTGCATGAACTCCTTGATTTTTATCATGCAGTAGAGCATCTGGGAAAGGTTGCAGGATTACGAAAAAACTGGTCAGCCAAAAAACGTAAAGCCTGGGTCTCAAAACAGCGACGGTTTTTGCTAAAAGGTGAATCGGCAACGGTCGTACAAGAAGTACAGGCTCTTTGTCGAGGCCGGAACAGCAAAGCCATAAAGACAGAACGGGATTATTTTGTACGTAATAGGCACCGTCTTGCTTTCCCAACGGTAAAGGCATTGAATTTGCCGATTGGCAGTGGTGCGATTGAAAGTTCGATTCGAAGAGTTGTCAATTTGAGACTCAAGGGTCCCTGCATTTTTTGGTATAAAGAAAATGCGGAGAAAATGCTCATGCTGCGCTCATACTATAAATCGGGACGATGGAACTGTCTGAAACAAATGGCCAATTCACATATCTCATTGTTAGCTGCATAACCGTGAAAATGGGAATGCGCCCTTATTTATTTGCCATGATCCCATTGTTGTTTGTTGTTTCCTTTACCATCTGATCGTTGGGTTTCGTTCCTCAACCCAACCTACCCCACCCCCAAACCATATTTCGCAAATCCGTAGGTTGGGTTGAGGAACGAAACCCAACAAAAAACAACCCCAGGCAATCATATTGCAACACCATCACTCATACCCAACACCCGCATCAAAATCCAACACCACCCCGGCCCCCCAACTCTCCGGATACAACCCCTGTTTCACATACCGATGAAAACTCGAATATTGCCAATCTTTAGACGCATTGACCAAACCATGTTTAACCGGATTATAATGAATGTATTCCACATGCCGCATAAAATCCTGCTCATCCTTTATGGTATGTTCCCAATATCTTCGCTGCCACACGGCCTGTTCCTTTTTCCTCTCCCGGGCATCAGATATTTTCTGCCTATATTTTTCATCACAATGCCGTGTAAAAAAGCTCTTAATCAACCGCCACCGGACCGGAAAGTCATTATCTGTCCGGGGGAGGGTCCAGATGCAGTGAAGATGATCCGGCAGCACCACCATGGCATCAATAACAAAGGGATGGTTCTCCATCACATATTTCATTGCCTGCCGTAACAGCTCTACGTTTCCAGGGCTCGAAAAAATCCTTGCCCGCCCGAACGTGACTACCGTAAAAAAATAAGTTCCTCCTGCAATCTTAGCCCGGCGATACCGCATACCTTAACCGTCTTATCATGGTTCATTAATCTATCTTACCCATGCCCCCGCCACCCAACACACCCCAAATAATCTCCCATGTAGGTTGGGTAGAGCGCAGCGAAACCCAACATTCAACCAAGAGCATCCATCAAACAATCCAGATTCACATTAATTTTCAGCCCATATCCCATTCATAAAATTTACATCAATCCATTGTTTGTTGGGTCTTTATATCCCTGCCTTTTTCCTTTGCTTTGCATTTAAATGTTGGGTTTCGTTCCTCAACCCAACCTACGCAGCTTAACACATACAGATTATGAAAAAAGGGCATGAACAGATAGGCCAAAGCCGCCAAAAGAAACACCCGGATTAAAATTTTGTGCTTGGATATGCGGTCCGCAAGTATGCCGAATACAATCCGGCCAAGGCCGTTCAACATGCTGAATCCGGTCAGGATCATCACATACTGTGTCACGTCATATCCTAAAGACTGCCCCAAGGATGCACACAGCATAACCATGGAAACCCCTGCAGCCCCGGCCAGGGCCCATACCCACCAAAGACACCAGAAGGATCTCAACGTAAGTATTCGGCCAACACCAAGAGCAATTCCCAACCCCTTTACAGATTTAAATGAATATGCGGAACCATGCATAAAAAATGCGCATACAATACCGGTGCACACGGCAAGGGCCATGGAAATCACACATGTTGCCCTGTACCCCTGGTTAACCAACAAAAAAGAGAATACCTGCGACATGACCGCAGCGGCTCCGCCAAATACCAGATTGATAAAACCTACTGCCAAACCTTTTTGTTCCAAGAATAATTTTCTATATATGGTCTCAGACGGCTCGGACGGTCCTTTTAAGCGACGGGTCCTCATTAAATACTACATCCATGCGCCTTTGAATCGTTGTCACGAATTTTTCAGGCATTAATGTTTTGCCCTTGTCTCAGTGCCTTGCTTAGGCACTATCTGACAGGAACGATCTCAAGCCAGTACCCGTCCGGGTCATTGATAAAATAGATACCCATATCCTTATTTTCATAGCAGATGCACCCCATCTTCTCATGCAGGGCATGGGCTGCGTCAAAATCATCGGTTTTAAATGCGATGTGAAATTCTTCATCGCCGAGATCGTACGGCTCGTTTCTGTCCTTAAGCCAGGTCAACTCCAGTTTATTGGCAGACTGATTATCCGTCAAAAAGACAATCACATAAGAACCGTCTGTGGCCGTTTTCCGACTCAGCTCCGTAAGGCCGAGCGCTTTTTCATAAAATGCGATACTATCTTCCAGATTCAATACGTTGATATTAAAATGATCAATTGTAAATCCCATTTTTTTCTCCCCGATTTAAACCAATTAAATGTTTCGCTGCACCGATCTGCCGACCAAACCAACTTTACAGCGACTGAAAAATACATTACAGCATCACCATAGGCAGGTCTTTGCATGGGGTCAAGAGAAAAAAAGTACCTAATTTATGCGATAATTTGGACAAATTTAAGAAAAAAAGTCATAAAAAATCAGGGATTCCCTGATTGATTTTCCCTACCCGGCATTGATATTATATATCGCATGTATGTGAAAGAGGAAAAATACAAAGAAAAAGTCAATTTCCTCTAAACAAAATCCTTAAAGATTGATACAGGGAGGAAGGCGAATGATTGAAGCAACTGAAACCCAAGTAAAAAATGACATCTTTGATTTCCTTAGAATCATCGACGATGAAATTTTAAAACTAAAAGGTCCTGACGAAATCGCATCAGACGCTAATTTCAGCTTGCATAGTATCTCTCAGTTAGATTCTGTTATTCAGCCGGGAACGGAACTCAAAGAAAAAGCCTAATTTCCTACTCTCTCTCTCTTTTTTCAGAATTCTTTTTTCAAACAACCCGGTGCCGCTAAAAAGTTCCTTTTTAGCGGCACCGGGTTGTTTTTTATAACGGCCACGGGCTGACTCGATTCTATTGATACTCCGGTTCAATCCACAACGAAACCAAAAGGCAATTCAATAACTTATTAGGGCTTTCTAATGATAATAGTTAAAAACTATGGCCTGATTGACACGGCTTTTGGTATCGTTATAATAGAGATCGTGGTAAGATACCTTAACCTAACAGAAAAAGGAAAGAGGAAATGAAAAGAAATTTATTTGCAATGGGTTGTCTATTGGCTGTTTGCCTGATCTTTGCCTTTGGGACCAAAGAAGCAGAAGCTCGGACAATTAAACTTGGGGTTGCCGGGGCTCATTCAGGTGACCTTGCATCCTATGGACTTCCGTCAGTGAATGCGGCCAAGCTAGTTGTAAAGAAAATCAATGCCAACGGTGGCGTTTTAGGCCAACAGGTCGAACTGCTGGTTGAAGACGATGCGTGTAAACCCGAAATTGCCGGCAACACGGCAATGAAGCTGGTTTCAGACGGCGTTGACATTGTCATGGGCCATATCTGCTCCGGGGCAACCAAAGCGGCTCTGGGCATTTACAAAGACGCCAAAATCGTTACCATGTCTCCGTCTGCCACCAATCCGGATCTGACCTTGTCCGGTGAATACCCCAATTTTTTCAGAACCATTCCCCATGACGCCAAACAGGCCCAACTCCAGGTCAAATTTGCCACCCAAACCCTTAAGGTCAAAAATGTCGTCATCCTCCATGACAAAGGGGATTACGGCAAAGGCCAGGCAGAACTTGCTCAAAAATACTTTAAGGAAGCCGGTGTGAACATTCTCCTGTTTGAAGGGGTTACCCCGGGTGCCGTTGACTATTCGGCCATTGTCACCAAAGTGGAAAAAGCGAAACCTGACCTGGTTATCTGGGGCGGCTACCATCCTGAAGCCTCCAAGATTGTTACACTGATGAGAAAACAAAGAATGGATACCCTGTTCATGGGTGCTGATGGTGTAAAAGATGACACCTTCATTAAAGTTGCCGGTGAGTATTCTGAAGGCGTTTATGCCACAGGTCCCATGGATATTTCCGGCAACCCCATGGCAAAGATGGCAAAAGAGGAACACCAAAAGGCGTTCGGTTCTGATCCGGGGGCCTTTTTTGACGCAGCTTATGCGGCAACCCAGGCCTTGCTCAACGCGATTGAAAAAGCAGGATCCACTGACTCTGACAAGGTGGTTCAAGCGCTGAGAACTGAGTATGTTGAAACGCCCTTGGGAAAAATCCGCTTTGACGAAGATGGTGATGCCACAGGTATCGGCTTTTCCGTATACAAAGTGGTCAATGGCCAATTTGTCCAAGAAAAGTAATTATTAAATTAGGGCGTCGCTGAATGATACACAAGGGGGCCGGCATCACATGCCTGCCCCCTTGTGTCTTGCAGGATACATCGCGAATGAGAAAACAGGTTACACATGGATTATGAATTTTTTTTAAAGCTGTTCCTGGGCGGATTGACCCGGGGCAGTATCTATGCCTTGATTGCCCTGGGGTACACCATGGTATACGGAATTATTGAACTGATTAACTTTGCCCATGGTGAAATATATATGATAGGCGCTTTTACCGCGCTGATCATCTCCACGGTATTGACCATGTCGGGCTTTCCGGCCTTGGCCGTCACGCTGATCGCAGCAGCGGCAGCTGTGTTTTATGCCTGCTGCTACGGATATACCATGGAAAAAATTGCTTACAAGCCTTTGCGAAAGGCCCCCCGCCTGTCCGCGCTGATCAGCGCCATCGGTATGTCACTATTTCTTCAAAATTATGTACTGCTTGCCCAAACCTCGGATTTTCTGCCTTTTCCCAGCCTGATTCCTGATTTTGAGTTCTGGGAACCCTATGCACACATCATGTCCGCCACGGAGCTATCCATTATCGTCACCACGGTGATCGTCATGATCGGATTAACTGTTCTGATCAAGTTTACCCAGATCGGCAAAGCCATGCGGGCCACATCCCAGGATAAAACCATGGCCATGCTGCTTGGAGTCAATGTCAACCGGGTTATCTCCTTAACCTTTATCATCGGGTCCGGCACGGCGGCCATCGGGGGCATGCTCATTGCTTCGCACATTGGACAGATTAATTTTTATATGGGATTCATTGCCGGCATCAAGGCCTTTGTGGCAGCCGTTTTAGGCGGCATCGGCAGTATTCCGGGCGCGGTTTTAGGTTCCCTTGTCCTGGGATGGACTGAAAGTTTTTTCACCGGTTATATCTCCAGTGATTATGAAGATGTATTTGCCTTTTTATTCCTGGTTCTAATCCTTATTTTCAGGCCATCCGGAATTCTGGGCCGGGCGGAAACCAAAAAAGTTTAAATTAAAGATAGAAATTATGAATCTGTTACAAGAACTCAAACATTCCACCATAGCAGCGGTCTGGTTTATGTTCCTGACCTTTCCGATCATGGTAATAAAAGTCAATACCGTAACCCAGACCATTGAGTGGCGCTGGTGGAATATGGCCTCTATCGGCATTGCCTTTTTTTTCCTGTCTGCCCTGTGGCGCTACTTGCTTAAACGCAAAGAAAAACATACAGGCAAACTTAACCAGGGCAAAAAAATATCTATTGTCAGAAAACTTTTAGCCGAAAAACGGTTCTTTATTCCTGCCATGGTTTTGTTGATCATTGCCACCCTGGCATTTCCCTACACCTTTTCCATGTACCAGACCACGATCATGATCTCAGCACTAATCTATGTGATGCTGGGGTTAGGGCTGAACATCGTTATCGGGCTGGCAGGCCTTCTGGATCTTGGCTATGTGGCCTTTTTTGCGGTGGGCGCCTATGCCTATGCACTCTTAAATCTGCACTTCGGTATGACCTTCTGGATGGTGCTGCCTCTGGGAGGGCTTCTGGGTGCGGTTATGGGCATTATCTTAGGCTATCCGGTGCTTCGTTTGAGAGGCGACTATCTGGCAATTGTGACCCTGGGCTTTGGTGAAATCATTCGTCTGGTGCTTGAAAACTGGAATAGCTTTTCCAAGGGCCCCAGCGGCATTGCCAATATTCCCAAACCCGGCCTGTTTGGAATTGATCTGACATTCCAACAGAACTTCATCTACCTCTATTACATTATGGTGGCCTTGGTTATCTTTACCATCTTTGTGATCAACCGTCTCCAGAACTCCAGGGTTGGACGGGCCTGGATCGCCCTGAAAGATGATGAAATCGCCTGCCAGGCCATGGGTATTGACAAGGCCCGGACAAAACTGCGCGCCTTTGCTTTGGGGGCGACCTGGGCCGGCATGGCCGGGGTTGTTTTTGCCGCCAAAACCACCTTTATTAATCCGGCCAGTTTCACCATCTGGGAATCGGTTATCATTTTGTGTACGGTGGTGCTGGGCGGCATGGGCTCCATTGCCGGCGTCATTTCCGGAGCCTTGATGCTGATTCTACTGCCTGAATATCTTCGTGCCGTATCTGAATACCGGATGATTGTTTTCGGCGCCGTTCTGGTGCTGATGATGGTTTTCAAACCCGGCGGACTAATTGAAAACGTCAGAAAAACCTATCATTATAAAAACCACGAACACACCACAGAGCAATAGATATGAACAAACCTATTTTGGAAGTTAAAAATCTGACCATGGATTTCGGCGGACTGCGGGCCATCAACAGCCTGGACCTGACTATCAATCAAGGGGAAATTGCCGCACTGATCGGTCCAAACGGTGCCGGAAAAACCACTTTTTTCAACTGTATCACAGGGATTTATACCCCCACCCAGGGAGACATTTTTATCAGGCCCAACGGAGATGATTCAACCAAAGAACGCATTAACGGATTCAAACCCAACCTGGTGACCCGCAAGGGCCTGGCCCGGACATTTCAAAATATACGACTGTTTGAATCCATGACGGTTCTGGAAAATGTCATGATCGGATGTTACCCCGTCACAAAGGCCGGTATCCTGGGTGCGATTTTCAGAGGCCCTGCCACCCGGGCCGAAGAGCAGTTTATCGTAAATAAAAGTTACGAAATATTAAAAAAAATCGGTCTTGAAACATATGTGGATGAATTGGCGCTGAACCTGCCTTACGGTGCCCAACGGCGCCTGGAAATTGCCAGGGCCATGGCTACAAATCCCTTCCTGCTTCTTCTGGACGAACCTGCGGCCGGCATGAACCCCAAAGAGACCGAGGCTCTGAATACATTGATCTTAAAGTTAAGAAATGAAGAAAAAATTTCCATCCTTTTAATCGAACACGATATGAAATTGGTCATGAGCCTGTCTGAAAACATCTTTGTGGTGGATTACGGTAAAAAAATCGGTGAGGGCACGCCTGACCAGATCCTGAATAATCCGGCCGTAATCAAGGCTTACTTAGGAGAAGAGATAGATGCTTAAGATCAAAAATGTAGAAACCTATTACGGCAATATTCAGGCCCTAAAAAATATCAGCATGGATGTCCGGGAAGGTGAAATCATCACGCTTATCGGCGCCAACGGCGCCGGAAAATCCACGACCCTGATGACCTTGTGCGGGGTGGTGCCCGCAGCCTCCGGCACCATCGAGTTCCAGGGCCGGGATATCACCGGCATGCCTGCCGACCAAATCGCAGCCCTGGGCATCAGTCAAGTGCCTGAAGGGCGCAGGATTTTCCCTTATCTCACCGTCATGGAAAATCTGGACATGGGCACCTTTCTTAGAAAGGATAAAATACAAATCAAACAAGATTTAGAAAACGTTTTTCAGCTGTTTCCCATTCTGGCGGACCGAAGGAATCAGCAAGGGGGCACGCTGAGCGGTGGAGAACAGCAGATGCTTGCCATTTCCCGGGCTATCATGAGCAAACCCAAACTGCTGCTGCTTGATGAACCCTCTCTTGGGCTTGCACCCATTATCACCAAACAAATTTTCAATATTATAAAAAAAATCAAGCAAGAATATAAAACCACCATATTTCTGGTGGAGCAGAACGCCAATCTGGCGCTAAAGGTGGCGGACCGGGGCTATGTTATGGAAACCGGTACCATCACCATGGCCGACACAGGCGAAAAACTTCTTGCAAACGAAGCGGTTAAAAAAGCATATCTTGGTATGTAACGAAAGGAATGAACCATTGAATATACACGATAAGCTTATCCTTCTGAGACGAAAAATGGATGAGGCCGGGGTCAGTGCCGTTATCATTCCCAATGCCGACCCACATCAAAGCGAATACCTGGCCGAACACTGGCAGGCCCTGAAATGGCTGACCGGATTTTCCGGCTCTGCCGGAACAGCTGTGGTCACAAAAAGACAGGCCGGAATGTGGACGGATTTTCGCTATTGGATCCAGGCTGCTGCCCAGCTGGACGGTTTTGAACTTTTCAAGCAGGGAGATACGAATGTCCCCTCTTTTGACAAATGGCTGACCCGGTCGTTGTCTGCCAATGACCGAGTTGCCATAGACGGCAAAATGATGTCCGCGGCCCAGGCCGGCAGACTGAAAAATAAATTTACACAAAAGGGGATTGTTTTGAACACTACCATGGATCTAATTTCCGATCTGTGGCAGGATCGGCCGCCTAAACCCCGAACCCAGGCCTTTGAACTGGATGTCGTCTATGCTGGTGAAACCCGGAAAGAAAAATTTTCTCGCATTCGAAAAAAAATGGTGGATTATGATGCCGATTGTCATGTGCTGGCCGCTTTGGATGATATTGCCTGGACCTTTAATTTGCGAGGTGAAGATATCCACACCAATCCGGTAAATCTGGCCTTTGCCCTGATCACCAGGGAGACAATCAGTTTATTCATTGATTCTGACAAGGTTAGTCCGGCACTTGAAACAGCACTTAAAACCGATGGTGTTGATGTGTTTGACTACGATAATTTTTATAAAACGATTCAGGAAATAAACAAAAAATCCAGGATACTGCTTGATCCCGAAAGCGTTTCAGATTTTATCTATCAGGCCATAGAGACACACTCGGATATCATAGAGATGCCAAACCCAACGGTTATGTTTAAATGCCGAAAAAATGATGTTGAAACCTCCCATATCCGTGCGACTGCGGTCAAAGACGGACGGGCTGTGGTCAATTTTCTGCACTGGCTTAACACAAGTGATGGGCCCAAAACAGAAATATCAGCGGCACATCAACTTTTAAAATTTCGCAAAGAACAAGAGGCCTTTATTCACCCCTCCTTTGATTCTATTATGGCGTTCAAGGAACATTCTGCCATCTGCCATTATAGTGCCGATCCTGATACGGATCTGCCCCTGAGCCCTAATGCCATGTTTCTGACCGATTCCGGGGGCAACTACCTGACCGGGACAACGGACATCACACGCACCGTGCACTTAGGATCACCCACAAGTCAGGAAATCCGGGATTACACCCTGGTGCTCAAAGCCCATATTGCCGTTGCAACGGCACGCTTTCCCACCACAGCCAGGGGATACCAGATAGATGCCATGGCCCGTCGCCATTTATGGCAGCAGGGACTGGACTTTGGGCACGGTACAGGCCATGGGGTGGGGTTTTTCCTTTGCGTGCATGAAGGCCCGGCACGTTTAAGCACCCTTCCCGTGGATATTGCGCTTGCCCCCGGCATGTTGTTAACCAACGAGCCCGGCCTCTACCGGGAAGGCCAATACGGAATTCGTCTTGAAAATATGGTTCTTGTCGTTGAGGATGAGGAAACCCGATTCGGCAAATTTTTAAAATTTGAAAACATGACTTTTTGCCATTTTGAACGCAGCCTTATGGATAAAACATTGCTGAGCTTGGCGGAGATCAACTGGGTCAATGCGTACCACAAAATGGTTTATGAGCGGCTGGCACCGGGCCTTGATACACCGGTTCTTAATTGGCTTGAGCATAAGACCAAGCCTCTCTAATTGTGTATTTTATTTACCACGAAGAACGCGAAGTTCATGAAGATATCGAATAAAAAATTTCGTAAACTTCGTGGTTATAACCAGAAAACAGCTTAACTTTTCATAAACAAATCCAGCAGGGACTCAGGGTCATCTTGAATAATGAGTTTTGCCGCTGTCTCTTTTCTGATGAACCCTTGGTCAACGCCATGCTGCACAAACGCATTAAGATGATCATAATATCCGACCATGTTGAGCAACGCACAGGGCTTTTTATGAATCCCAAGATGAGCCCAGGTCAGTATTTCAAAAAGCTCGTCCATGGTGCCTATACCGCCGGGAAGTGCAATGAATGCGTCCGACAGATCTGCCATCATGGATTTTCTTTCATGCATGGAGTCCACAACCACAAGTTCTGTTAAGCCTGGATGGCTTATTTCCCGGTTTACCAGGGATTCGGGTATGACGCCTGTGACCCTGCCACCGCCGCTGAGAACAGTATCAGCCAGTGTACCCATAAGTCCCACACCGGCGCCGCCGTAAACCAGGCCCATATTTTTTTCCACCATGGCTCTGCCAAGATCGGCTGCGGCCTGTCGGTATTCAGGGCGGGTCCCGTCACTTGAACCGCAGTACACACATATTTTCTTCATTTAACGCCACCAATTTAAATACAAAACAAGGCAGATGGTTAAAACCACCTGCCTTGTTTTAGGTTATATATGTAAGGATTCAGGCTAAACTTTTTTTCGGCTGACCCTGGCAATGCCAATCAATCCCATGCCAAACAATACAAATGTAGCAGGCTCAGGAACTGAAGAAATGTTGCCGTTACTCTCCTTGAGAACGGTAATTTTCCAGTCTTCAATTTCACCCTGGCCATAATCGGAGTAAGCATCAAAAGCCGCGAGGTACTGAGCTTCTGTATATCCCCACCACTGATCGCTCCATGAATAATTACACCCCTTTTCTTCGTATACGACTGAATCACTGCACGTCACCCTGGCCCTGAGGTATGCAGTTCCCAAATGCGCCGCGGTTAGGGAAATGGTGTACTCATAGTATTCATCGTCATTACCAAAACCATCATCATCACGACTATCAAGGTCACCACGTCCAGTATCAAAGGTATAATCTGATGAGACGGCCCCTCCCATACTCGCCCGAAGCTCTTTAAGCTCCTCAACTACGGTTTCACTGTTTTCAAACTCATAAGTCGTGTCAGTGGCGTTCCAATCAATCCAGGCTTTTAAAAGATTAGCATAGTGGTTTCCAACATTCTCAGAGTGCAGGTTAAATCTGAATGTAACGCTGTCCCCGACATAAAGGTCATCATGACCGAAATCACCGCCGTTTCTACGCCAGGAGACACCATAACTATTAGGCGCCCCCAGTTCCTGCCACTCTGTAGTATTATGGTCTGCATACCGCAGGTGTTCTTTAGCTATGGTCGCATCCGAATTGTATCCTCGGCTTGAGTGATAGGTGCCACCCCCTGAATCACTTAAAATAACTCCGTCGGCATAGGCACTTGAAGCTAATAAAAAGACACAAAAGCCTGCAAGACAGACACTTATAAAATAATTAATCCCCAATTTAAAATTTTTCTTCATTGACAACCCCTTATTGGCTTCTCCATGTTTCACCTAAAAAGCTTTTACTTAAAAAGCATTTTCCATTATTTGCTTTTGTATTTGCAACTATGGTACCAATAAGGACGTCATATCACCTTGATAATTTATGCACCTCACGCACAAACAATAACTCATTGTAATTACCTATTTATTATAAATAACCTCAAACCAAAATATTTTTTCACGCATCATATCAAACACGAAGAAGAGTGAACACTCGAATTAATTATGAAAATTTATAAACACTTATAAGAAGTTTTATTCACATTTTTCGATTTTTGGGTCAAAAACCTCCTATCCACCAATTATATTTCGAGCTTTTACAGCCCCCTCAAAATTTGGATTCAATTTTAAGGCAATTTTCATATACTCTCTGGCTTTTTCATATCTGCCGGTATCATAATATGCCCATCCAAGATGATAATTTGTAACCGGATTGTCAGGATTGATAGTTAAACTGTCAAGCAGTGTTTTGATCGCCAACTCATAGGATCTTTGCTTATAATAAATCCATCCAAGGGTATCTAAAATGTTGGGATTTTTGGGGGCTTGGGATTCTGCGATTCTTGCCAGATGCAGCGCTTTTTGTAAATCTTTTCCTTCTTGTGCCAGGATATATGCCATTTCGTTGGCCGCTGTTGCATGATCATCTTTTATCTCAAGCACTTTCCCCAGAAATTCTTTTGTTTTTTCCATATTCTTTGCAGACTTATACAAACGGGCCAGATTCATATGGGCAGGGATGTATTTCGGATTATATTTTAGAATTGATTCATAGTAGTTAATAGCCATGGATTTGTTTCCATTTATCTCAGCAATCCGTGCCAAAGCTTCATATGAAGGCGTCGTTTTACTATTAATTTGGAGAGATTGATTAAAATGCGCTTTGGCCTTGTCCACCAAATTTTGGGACAAGGCGATTTTCCCCAGCAAGAATTCAATATACCCTTTTTCAAATGAGTTGAGTTTCGGATGCCGTGAATGCGTATTTAAATATTCGACAGCAGCCTCTTTTTGTCCGTTAACCATATAGAAATTCACGATATTTCTCATTGCATCCATGTTTAACGGATCAATATCAAGGGCTTTTTTAAATTCTGTAAGCGCTTGCTTGGGTCTTTTCCGGGCATTATACACAGTACCCAATTTGATATATGCCCATGAATAGGTGGGAGCTTTTTCAACAATTTCTTTAAATATGGATTCGGCAGAATGCCAATCTTTTTGAAGTATCTTTACATCTCCGAGCATCAATGATGCGTTGAAATGATTTGGAGATTGTTTTAATATGTAAGCAATCTGTTGTTCTGCTAACGAAAGTTGATTGGTTTGGATATATACATCTGCCAGCATCAGTCTGGCCATAAAATGATCCGGCGAAAGATTGATAGCCGCTTTAAGACTTTCAACAGCAAGATCTCTTTTCCATTCTTCGGCACTGACATTGCCGGCGGCCGCCATCCGGATCTGCTGGCCCGGCAGTTCCTTAAGATCTTTTTCCAAAAGGCATATTGCTTTTAAATAGTACGCAGTGACATTTTTATTGTCTATACCAACAACCTGTTCAAGCAGATCCAAAGCAGCGGCATATTTTTTATCTACCATAAAAAGCTGGGCGAGAACCAACCGGCCCATAGCATTGTTCGGCTGTTTTTTTAATATTAATTCGGCCTGTTGACGAGCCTTTTGATAACTGTCCAGTTCAAGGTACGAGGTCGCAAGCTTTTCTCTTATTTTTACAATGTCATCTATCGCCAATGCCTGATTAAAATATTCGACGGCGGCTTCAAAATTCCGATGACGGGCAAAAAAAAGCGCGAAATTAAATACCGGCTGATAGTCTTTGGGATCAGACTCGCTGATAATTGTTCTATATATATTTTCAGCCTTTTTTATCATGTTGTGCATTTCATAAAAATTGGCCAGAAGGGAAAGATTACCGATTCTGTTTTTAGGGGTCCTCGTTAAATCGATCAGCAATGTTTCTGCCTTGTTTATCTCTTTTTCATTGACATAAATATTTGAAAGCTCTTCATACGGCTCAAGAATTGTGTCATCGATTGAGATGGCTTTTAAATATGAGGCCTCTGCACTTGGAAAATCTTTATTATAATAATATTGTAAATATCCGAGCAACAGGTATAGATGAGGATTGTCAGGGTACAGCACAATGGCTTTATTCAGAGTTCTTATTGCTGCATCGACGTTTCTTTCCTGTACCTGCACTGTGGCCAGCATGTGATATGCCCGAACGCTGTTGGGATCTTTTGAAAGAATCAATTGCGCGGTTTCTCTGGCCTTTTTCGTTTGTTTGCCCAGAAGAAAGACTTGGCAGAGTTTATATTGTGCCGCTAAATTATCCGGATTCAGTGCCGTTGCCTGCAATAATACTTTAATTTCTTTTTCGGGCATTGCTAAAGTTCGGTAAACTTCACTTAATTTTACATAAGCATCTTCATTTCGCGGATCTATTTGCAGAACATTTTTTAATTCAATTTCAGCCTTTTTGTATTCTTTATTTTGTATGTATGTATCAGCAGAGTCCATGTATTTTTGGGCACTTTGTGTTTGATCGGAGCATGAAATTAGAACGAAACTAAAAAAAAGAAAAAAGGCGAACAATAATATAATCGAATTTTTATACTTAAAACAGATCATGATATTCTCTCTAACTTTTAAATTCATAAGAATCTGCCTTTACGGCACATCCGGGTGGATTAACAATGAAAAAACGAATTTGAAAAAATTAATTCGAAAAAATTATCATATATTTGGCTTTAAGCACAAGTGGAAACATGACGCATTGACGATAGAGAAGATAAACGGGTAATGAACCGCCCCAAACAAAGTCCGGCTCATTACCCGTTTACATATTTTTTTTATGGGGTTCCCATGAAATGAATGCAGCCGGTGGGGCATTTTTCAACGGCTTTCACGGCTTCTTCATATTTTTGGGCTGAATAGTCGTCATAATTGCATTTGGACAGGTTGTCCGAAATGGTGAAAAGGTCCGACACCTTTGCACAGGCTTTGCATCCGACGCATGCATTGTTACATACGGCTTTGGCATCTTTGGCCTTGTCTTTATTAGAGCAGGCCACCACAGGAATGGTATCTTCCTTGAACCCTTCAACGGAAAGAATGCCTCTGGGGCAGGCTTTGGTGCAGGCACCACAACCAATACATTTTCCATAGTCCACCCGGGCAAGCCCGTCTACAATATGGATGGCGTCGTAATTGCAGACCTCAACACAGTCACCATACCCAAGACATCCAAAGGTGCAGCCCTGGACGCCGGCAACCTGCTGGGCAGAGGCGCAGCGCTTTTCTCCCATATATTGGGTCATTCCTAAACGACTTGACATTGGCGCATTGCAATGGACGATGGCACGCAAAGCCACCATGTCGCCCACTTCAACCCCCATAATATCAGCAATTGCCTGGGCACAGGCCTGCCCGCCCACAGAACATTTATTAACAGGATCATTGTCTGCAACAATTGCTACGGCATAATCCGAACACCCTATGTAACCGCATCCGCCACAGTTGGCACCGGGAAGGGCTTCTATGACCTCTTCAATTTTGGGATCCACTTCAACTTTGAACTTTTTATTGGCCCATCCCAGGATATAGGAAAAAATCATGGCCATGACCAGCATACTTGCGCCGGCGATACCCAGTGAAACCATCATGGCAAAATCTCCCGGCTGCTATGGCCCTTACAGGTCATATCAGCTAAATATTCAGTCAACGTATTATCAGCGCTTGCTTCAGAACTTTGTTCCTGGGCAGCAGGTGCCGGTTTCAGTACATTTTTGATACCTGAATCCACCCCGGTGAATCCCATGAAGGCAATAGCCAGAATCCCCCCGATGACCAGGGTAATGGCAGCACCTTGAAAGGGCCTTGGGATATCGCAAAGTTCCAGTTCTTCCCGGATACCCGCCATGATCACAATGGCAATAGTGAATCCAAGGCCGCCAAAAAGCGCCAGGGTCATGGCTTTGCCCAGATCCCACACATCTTTGGGATTGTCAACTCCGGCCACATGGCTCATGATGGTCAAACAGGCAAAAAGAATCGCACAGTTGGTGGTAATCAAAGGCAGAAAAACCCCGAAAGACCGGTAAAGCGGCGGGAAAAATTTTCTGACATACATCTCCACAAATTGAACCGAAGAGGCAATGGCAAAAATATACACAATGTAACTTAGCACTGTTAGATCAATTTGCGCGGCGGCTTCCGGCGTCGTGAAAAAACCGGCAATATAAGTTGACACCGGCGCACCTGGGATCAGTATAAACACCGTGATGCTCCAAGAAAGGAACGCGGCGATACTCATAACAAAGGTTACGGCACATCCCATGCCAAAGGCCATTTCGACCTTTTTGGACACGCCCACAAACGGACAAATGCCCACAAAGTAATAAAATATAAAGTTGTTAATTATCGAAGCTGACAGGGCAATCAGCAGGATATCTACAAAATAGTCCATTAGACCCGCCTCAATCTTTTAAAAGTTTCATCTAAAATCACTTACGTGCTTCTTCCCTTTTGTAATCAATAAAATTCACCAGACCAAGCAGCAGTCCCAGTGTAATAAACGCACCCGGGGGAAGCACCATAATGACCCAGTCCGGCCAGAAGGCCGGCAGAACCTTAAATCCCATAAGCATACCCGTACCTAGAATTTCCCTGACGGCAGCAATACTTGCCAGCGCCAGCCCAAATCCAAGGGCCTGGCCCAGGCCGTCGGCCGCTGCAACAAAAGGATTTTGTTTGGACCCACACACCTCACACCGGCAGATGATCAGGCAGTTAACAATGATCAACGGGATATAGGGACCAAGGGTTTTGCTCATCTGGAACATGTATGCGGCCAATAATCTGTCCGCCACTGTTACAAAGGTTGCAATGGTCAGGGTAAAGACCACGATCCGCAGATGGGGTTTTAACAGGTTTCGGATAAGGCTGATTACGACATTGGCACACACCAGAACAAAGGCCACGGAAACGGCCATGGTCAGCGCAGACTTCATGCCGTTGGTAACAGCCAGGGTGGGACACAGCCCAAGAAGCTGCCGGAATACCGGGTTCTCGGGCAGAATCCCCTTTACAAATCTCTCTAATGCTGTGGGTTGATCTGCCATCAGGAACGCTCCTTATCTTTGCCGGATTCTTCGTTTTGAGCCGCCGGGGTGTTATTGTTTTCAGGGCCGTCAGTAATCTGAAGCTGAGGCAGAACATTGGCGACCGCAGTATTCACTATTCCGGTTACACTTCTTGAAGAAATAGTGGCACCGGAAATGGCGTCAATCTGGTCGTCTTTGGCACTGCCGCCTTTGACAACAGAGAGGGTATCTTCTGTGGACTTATCTTTGAACTGTCCCCGCCAGCCATCTTCCAGGATCTTGGCACCCAGGCCGGGCGTCTCTTTTTGATCCAGAACAAAAAGCCCTGTAATCGTTTCGCCCTGGGCATCAAGCCCGACCAGCAATTCAATTTTATCTGCATAGCCCTGACCGCCGGCTTTGACCACATGTCCGACCATTTTCCCGTCGGGCAGCCAGGCGTCATATACCGTGTAAAACTTACTGGTTCCATTTTGCTTGACTTCAATTACCCTGGATTTAATGGTCAGTGCCTGTTTGTCGGCAGCAAGTTCTGCTGCCAGATCCTCGCCCAGCACCAATACAGGTATTTTTGCCATGGTCTCCTTGACCTTGTTCGCCTCAATTACAGGCCCAAGCTTTGCCTGGATACCGGCAAGGGCTGTACCGAACAGGGTGGCAAGGAGAAGAACCAGCCAGGCCTGGGCCAGGTTACTTTTTTTCAATGACATGGTATCAGGCCTCCTTTTGTCCCATGGGCTTTGGGATAGTCCAACGGTTAATCAACGGGGTCATGGCATTCATTATCAGCACAGCAAACATTACACCTTCCGGATAACCGGAAAAGAGGCGAATCACCATGATCAGACAGCCGGTGCCCACGCCGAATATCACTTTGCCTTTAGCAGTTAGCGGAGAGGTGACAGGGTCTGTGGCAATAAAAAATGCACCGAACATCAGTGCGCCTGCAAACAGATGGTGCAGCAGGAACAAACCCTGATATCCCCCGGCGATATCCGTAATTCCCGCGAGCAGGGCAACGGTAACCAGAATACTTGCAGGGATCTGCCAGGAAGCGGTTTTTCTGTAAATCAGATATAGGCCCCCTAAAATACAGGCAAGGGCACTTACTTCACCAACGGACCCATTGGTAACGCCCATAAACAATGGTGCGATACCGGTTTGGACACTATTGAACTTCAACGCACTCAAAGGTGTCGCACCGGACACGGCATCCACAAGACCAGTTACATTCTCATAGGCACCGGCGCCCATGAGCTGGGCAAAGGCAATCATGACAAACGCCCTTCCCACCATGGCAGGATTGAATATGTTCATCCCAACACCGCCGAATACGATTTTGCCGATCCCGATACCGACGAACGATGCCAGCGCGCCCACAAACCAAGGGGCAGATCCCGGCATGGAAAGGCCTAAAATGATGCCTGTCACCATGGCGGAGCAATCTTTTAACGTCAAAGATTTGCCCCGCATGCGGACAAAAAGATATTCCGCAGCAAGGCAGGCCACCACACAGACAAGTATCTGTTTAAGGGCGTAGAATCGGAATAAATAAAGAGATACGATAATGGCCGGTGATAATCCAAGAATCACATCGACCATCATCCTGCGCGTGCCGGCCCGGCTATCCGAGATATGCGGGGACGGGGCCACGTTTATAAAGGGCGGCTTTCGCCCGGGCCTGTCTTCAAATGACATGGCTGAATTCATCTGTCTATTTGTATTTGACACGGTTTGTTCCTTGTATCAATTAATCTTTGTGGTTTATTGTCAACGACGTTCCCAGGCGTTCAGCTGGACCTTGCCCTCACGAATCAGCTGAACCAGGTTCAGCTTTGCCGGACACACATAGGAACAGCTCCCGCACTCAACACAGGCGCGGATATGATATTGGGCAGCAAGCTCCGGATTTTTATACCGGGCCGCCAACGCCAGTTTTGTGGGCACAAGGTTCATGGGACAGGCGTCCACGCAGCGTCCGCAGCGGACACAATTTGTCTCCTCTGCTTTGCGAACCTCATCATGGGTAAGAATCGTCAGGCCTGATGTGCCTTTGGTAACAGGGGCAGACAGATCTGAGAATGAAAATCCCATCATGGGGCCGCCGGAAATAATCCGGGCCGCATCCGGTGTCAGGCCGCCGCAGAAATCAACCACCTCGGCCAAAGAGATACCGATGGGCACAAAAATATTTTTCGGATTGCAGATGCCATGACCGGAGACGGTGATCACCCTGTGGGTAAGGGGTCTATCCTTGACGATGCTGCGTGCCACAGTGGCAATGGTTTGCACGTTACTTACAGCAACGCCCGCATCAGCCGGCAGCCCCCCCAATGGAATATCAAGACCGACCACAGCTTTCACAAGCTGCTTTTCACTGCCCTGGGGATACTTGGTTTTCACCACGGCAACCTGCACGACGGTTTGTTGAGCCGCTTTTTGAAGCCGTTCTATGGCATCGGGTTTATTGTCCTCAACACAGATGACAATTTCCCTGGCCGAGACGGCCCGGGCCGCCAGAAGCGCTCCGGTCACAATAATATCAGGCGCCTCAACCATAAGCCGGTAATCACAGGTCAGATACGGTTCGCACTCACACCCGTTTATCACGAAAGTATCTATCACCCGGGTATCATTGGGCATCACCTTGACATGGGTTGGAAACGCCGCTCCGCCCAACCCCACGATGCCGGACGCCTGGATTTTGTTTACAATGTCCATAGGTGCATAATCGGAAAAACCGCCCTTGGGCCATTGTGTAAGCTTCACCTCTTCCCAGATTTTTTCCGAGGGAATCTGCTCCCCTTCCGCCTGGATCGTGAGGGATTCAAGACGCCTGCCGTTAGGCAAGGTCACCATTACATTTCTTTTGACTTTTCCGGCAACGGGGGCGTGGATTGAGGCGGAAACAAAAGCCTCTCCTTTACCAACCATCTGCCCGTAACTGACCGTTTCACCGGATTTGACAATCTGTTTGCAGGGCACACCAAGATGCTGTAGCAGCGGCAGCGTCACCGTTCTGGGTGTATCCATCACTTCAACAGCCATGTTGGCGGACAACGCTTTATTATCCGGTGGATGAACCCCATGGGGGAAACTGCCGGTTCCCGGAAATCCCTTTAATTTAAATAAACCCATAAATTTCTATACACCTTGTTTCTGATCTACGAACCAATTCAAAAAATCCCATCAAAAAAATTATAGATTCCCAGACTTTTCGAATTTTATCAAGTCCAAAATTTAAAGAATAATTGATTTTTCTTGGCTCATTTGTGAATTTATATTATTTTGATGATTGATACGGATTTTGATTGTACACACCATGTAATAATCTATCAATGCTCATAACTTAATTTAGATTAAACTATTAAAATTAGAACATAAACGATAAGGATAAAAAAATGGGAAACATACTGATTGTTTATTCATCCAGAGTAGACGAAACAAAGGGAATCGCAGAATTAATAGCAGAAGGGATCCGTCAGTCAGGGCACCAGGCAGAAGTTAAAACCGCCGGCCAGATAGAAACTGAAGGAGATTTAACCGGGTTCGATGCATACATCTTCGGTTCGCCCACTTATCACGGGGAGATGCTGCCTCCCATGAAACAGGTTTTATTCATGGCGGAACGCGCAAACCTTGAAGGAAAACCCGGCGGTGCCTTTGGTGCGTATGGATGGAGCGGCGAAGCCAATAAAAGAATATTTGATACAATGAATTATATTTTTAAAATGAAAATGGCATCCGGTCCTTTGATGATCAAGGCCTCCTGGGTTGAAGACGGTGTTGAAACCGCACAGGCTTACGGAAAAGAGATTGCTGAAATGATATAACGGCCATGGGCCGACCTGACATATCATCTGCCAGGCTTAGCCCACAGCAAAGTTTGAAAGATCGGAGTAACTTCCCCAGTCTTTCATCTAAGCACTTAAGCACAAAGCCATTAATTTCAGAATCATAAATATGATCAGCACGCAATTGCGTGCTGATCATATAAGGTGGCTACCGATACCCTTCTTGCCGCAAAAGATCTGTTCCGGGCGCTTGCCGACTTAAGCAGCAGCGAGATATCATCAGACTCCCCCGGCTATTTGATGCGGACCATTTTCACGCATCCACGGTCATTGCCCCCCCTGTGCTGTGCCGAACTTAAAGGATAACAAAGAGGAGCTGTCATGCAGTTGGTCTGGTTCAGACGGGATTTGCGCACCCAGGATAATACGGCATTGCATGGGGGTGTCAGCTTTGCCCGGACACACAATGAGGCGGTCACTGCCATCTTTGTGGCTACCCCGGATCAATGGGACGGGCACGATATGTCCCCAATCCAAGCTGATCTTATTTACAGGCGGCTTTTTGCCCTTGGTATTGTTTATTCTGTTCAGGATAAAAACGGCACTGGGCCTGAATTTGCCGAATCAAAAAAATAGAAATAGAGACGTCGTCATGAAAATTTTAATTGCTGAAGATGAATTAGTCAGCCGGAAAAAGTTGGAAATACTTATAAAAAGCATTGGATACGAACCCTTGGTGGCCAGTGACGGTGAAGAAGGTTGGAATCTGTGGAAAACCCACAGGCCAAGAATGGTCCTCACGGACTGGATGATGCCCGGGCTCAGCGGGCCTGAATTATGTAAAAAAATTCGAAATGCCGAAGGCAGCAGATATACATATTTAATCATCGTGACCGCTAAGCATGATACAAAAGATATCGTCCGGGGTATCGATCAAGGGGCTGATGATTTTATTTCCAAACCCTATGTTAAAGAAGAGATAGAGGTTAGAATCAGGGCGGGGGAGAGGGTGATCGGATATGAGGTTCGCGACCTTGTTATTTTTTCCCTGGCAAAATTAGCAGAGTCCAGAGATCCTGAAACCGGCAACCATTTAGAACGGATGCGGTATTATTCAAGAGCCCTGACCGAAGCTATCAGAGGAATGGAAAATACTCCTGAAGAAATAGATGCTTTTTATGTGGAGAATATCTTTCTCAGCAGTCCTTTACATGACATTGGCAAAATAGGTATTCCCGATTTCGTACTGCTCAAACCAGGCCATTTTGATGACAATGAATTTGAGATTATGAAAGGACACAGCCGCATTGGTTTTGAAACCCTTAACGAGGCCATTAATAAATATCCCAAGGCAGAGTTCTTAAAAATGAGTGCAGACATTGCTCATTACCACCATGAAAAATATGATGGGAGCGGATACCCCGATGGGTTGAGTGGTGAAAATATTCCTTTATCGGCAAGGATTGTTGCCCTGGCTGACGCCTATGATGCCTTGGTCTCCCGGAGGGTATACAAACAGGCCGTAGCCCACGAGATGGCCAAAAGCATTATTCTCAGAGAGAAAGGAACTCATTTTGATCCCATGATGGTTGACGCCTTCCTTATTTGTGAAAACGAATTCATTCAAATCCGCAACCAGTTCAAAGAATAATTCTCTTAACAAAACCAGGAGAGGTCGTCTTTCTATAATGCCAATCCACTGTTGAGCATCAGAACGGTTGGCAGAAAACCGGGCGATACATTGGTGTGGGATTTTTGGGGTATCAGCAAAACTTTTTGAGTGTAGTGGTCTCGAAAGCTTGAACAGCCCGAGTGCATGAATCATGTGGAGAATGATTTATTTGGACGATAAAATTTAAAACTGTTCGAATTTTTGTGAGAGTAATGAAAACAATGTAATTTGTGACGTGTCAAACTGCCGTGCTAACGCCCAAAATGGGAACTCATCTGATTTTTTCAAAACCTATTTGTCGTTCACTGATATTCTTCACAACATAGCGACCATGCCCCAATAAACGACTATTCCAACTACACCGAAATTCCACCCGGTCACCAAGCTTGAGTGGTTGCTTTCTTTTTATACTAAGAGGAAATTTCACACCAAGGCCAGTTGGTGATATATCTATAATGTTTGCTTCTATGGCTTGACCATTTCCCAAGAGAATATCAATCCTGCCACCCTGACTCGTTCTTCTGTGAACCCTCTTATCTAATATGCATTTGGTGTTTTGTTTACACTTGTGGCATTGTATGGTTTTTCTTCGTAAGTTTTGAGGGATGGCAAAATTTCTCCTGGCTCCGCAATTGGGACATTTAAATTGCATCCGGTTGGATCTAACTCGGAATACCTTTGTCTTGCTTTCCCTTAAACGATCGGTATAGTGGACAAATTCCATATTTCCATGACCTACACTTATTATTAATCCTGAAATTAACTATTCAGAGAATATCATCACCGGGTCAACATATACAGGAAAACATACTTTTTTGTGTATATGCCTTAAAGATCAACTTACCTTTTAACACATTAAAGACCGCATATGAAATAAAGTAGATTAAATTGCGGTCCTAAATCTTTTATCTGATCAACGACAATTATTTTTTCATAGCTTCTTCAAAAAAATCGAGTTCATATTGTGTTGATAGCGTGAAGGCTTTCAACATTTCCTGATGGAGATCTTCATCCGCCTCTGATGCTATCCGTTCTACAATATCAATAAATCTTTGCGTGTATTGCTCGTACACTTCACTGTGATAGGTGTCGATCCACATCTGGTATTCGTTGTCAGCTTCCGCAATGGACAAAATATGATTACCAACGCTGCTATACACCCAAAAACAAGGTAAAAGTGCCGCAGCAGCAAGAGCAAATACGGAATTTTCACTGTGGTTGAGCAAGAAGGAAGTGTACGTCTCAATTGCAGGAGACTTTTCTTCAGCTTCCTCAATATCAAAATATTTCAGGAACTCATTGTGAAGCGCTTTTTCAATGTCAAGCCCATCTTTGGCTAACAGTTGAAAAAATTGCTTTTCAGATTCGTTAGGCGCTTTTTCGGCTAACAGGTCCAACGCCCGATTATCATCTTTGAGATAAAGGATATCCTGCGACAGGAAATGTGCAAAACTCTTTTTATCTAACGTGCCTTTGGCCAGTCGCACAACGAAGGGATGAGTGATTGTATCCTCATAAATAGAAGCAACCGCATCCCACATCTTTTGCGTGTATTTTCCTGCTGCTTTCATATTTTCATCCCCCCGGATGCCGCTATTTTTATTTTTTAAAGGCACAAATGGCAACATAATCACCGCAGTCAAACCCTGGAATGGGTTGTTCTTCCATATTGTTTGAGTATAACGGATGTTTAGTGAGCGTTTGTGCATAATCAAAGTCTTGAAATCCTGCTGTTTTAAGCATTTCGACTTTCTCAGCAGTTGTACGCCAGTTGGCAACCTTTACAAACTCAATGGGATACGGATCCCTTGGGTGAACACCTTCCAACAATGGATGTTCCCATGTTTCAAGACTTTTTGCCAAGTTATACATGGTTGCGTATGAACTTTCCTTAGGAACATCAATCACCACAATTTTACCTTTTTTTCTCAACGCAGTATAGGCTTTATGAAATACAGACTGCAGGTCATTGATATAGCTTGGAGTGCCGTTGAATAGGATCGTATCGTATTGTTCTTCGCCCAGATCGGCATCTTCCGCTGTAGTTACATCAACACGTATCCCGCGTTTACGGGCAATCTCAGCCATTCCGTCTGATGGTTCGAGGCCGTACTGAATGGAAATGTTAAAATCTCTCTTCAGGATTGATTCAAAAAGGCCGCTTCCGCACCCTACAGAAAAGGAATCCCCCGCATCTTTCATAAAATAAGCAACCAGATTCACCTCTGAATTTAACAGATTCATATTGTCAAAAAACCACGCATCATATGCTTCTGCAAATTCGTCAAAACTTCTTTTTTTATCCATGCGGACCTCTGAAGAAAAACCGTTATTATCAACCCGGTGCAGATGGGTATAATCTTGCATAGGATTTCAGTATCGCTATCTGGATTGAAATATTCATTGTTTTCGATCCAGATAGCGATAGCACGTTCCACTATACCTTAGATAATTAGAGCTCAAAAGTGGTCATGCTGACCACAAGCTCAAGGTCTTCGATCTCTTTTACCACATCAGACGGCACCGGGGTCTCGGTTCTCAGGAATATGATATTTCTGTCCCCGTCATCCTCACGTCCCACCATCATTCTGGCAATATTAATATTGTGTTCGCCTAGTTTCAGGCCAATGGAGCCGATGGAACCGGGTTTGTCCACATTATGAATAATAGACAGGTGACCCTCGGGAATAACCTCTAAACGGAATTTATTAATTCTTACAATCCGGGCATCATCTTTTCCAAAAATGGTCCCTTCCAGAACATTGGTCCGGTCATCGGTGACAATGGTCACCCGAATCAGGTTCAAAAAGTTACCGGCTTCTTTGGAGGTGGATTCGCTGATTTTTATTCCCATTTCATTGGCCAGGGAGATGGCATTGACCGAATTAACTTCGTCCCTGACATATTCATTGAGAAGACCCTTGATTCCGTTAATAGTCAGGGGTTTCAGGTCAAGATCCGGGAATTTACCAATGTATTCGATTTGGACTTCGCGGACGCCGCCTTTGCTTATCTGAGCCTGCATTTTGCCCATTTTCTCCACCAGGTAGAGAAAGGGCTTAAGCTGCTTTAAAACATCCCCGGTCACCGACGGCACATTCACCGCATTGATCACGGTGTCGTTTAACAAATAGGCAATAATCTGATTGGCAGCCGCCACAGCAACATTGGTCTGGGCTTCTTTGGTGGATGCACCCAGATGGGGAGTGGCAATCACCTCGTCAAGCAGAAGCAGCGGATGGTCTGCACTCGGGGGTTCGACAGAGAATACATCAAGGGCCGCGCCTGCCACCTTTCCTGACTGGATGGCCGCATGCAGGGCTTCTTCATTAACAATGCCGCCCCTGGCACAGTTAACAACCATGACACCGGTCTTCATTTTTTCAAAGGCCTGGGCGTCCAGCAAGTCAATGGTGGCATCCATTTTAGGCACATGCAGAGTAATATAATCAGACTTCGCGTAGAGTTCATCCAGGGTCACATATTCAAACCCTGCTTTTTCAATATGCTCTTTAGAAATATTGGGGTCGAACACAATGACGTTCATGCGCAGCCCTTTGGCAAGGCCGGCGACAATGGAGCCGATATTTCCAAACCCCACAACGCCCAGGGTCTTGTTGAAAAGCTCACGGCCCTGGAGCAATTTTTTATCCCAGCGCCCGGCTTTAAGGGAGGAGGTGCCCCGGGGGATATTGCGGGTTAAGGCCATCATCATGGCAATGGCATGCTCGGCTGTGGTTACGGTGTTACCGCCGGGGGTATTCATAACGGCAACCCCTTTTTTAGTTGCCGCATCAATATCCACATTATCCAGGCCGATGCCCGCCCGGGCAATGACCTTAAGGTTAGCTGCTGATTCAAGCAGATCTGCAGTCACCTTGGTGGAACTGCGGATGGCCAAGCCGTCATATTGTCCAATAATCTCTTTGAGCTCTTCCGGGGAAAGCCCGGTATTGACATCAACATCAATACCATCCTGGTTTCTAAAAATATCAATACCGGACTCATCCATTTTATCACTGATCAATACCTTCATTATTTAGCCTCCTTTTGAAACGCTTCCATGAATTCAACCAGCGCTTTAACGCCCTCAATGGTGGAAGCATTATAAATGGAAGCCCTGCATCCGCCTACGGATCTGTGACCCTTGAGACCGCCAAGGCCTTTGGCCGTTGCCTCTTTTATAAATTTTTGTTCAAGCTCTTCACTGGGCAGACGGAAGGTTACGTTCATCAGGGATCTTGAACCTAAGGCTGCGGTGGCCCGGTAAAAATTACTTGCCTCCATAAAATCGTATAACAACCCTGCTTTTTCCTTATTGTACGCTTCCATCTTTTCAAGGCCGCCCATCTCCTCTTCAATCCACTTGAGCACTAAATCAATGGTATAAATACCGAAACATGGCGGGGTATTGTACATGGAGTTCTTTTCTGCATAGGTGGAATACTTGAGCATCGACGGCAGATCTGCATTGCCTGTTTCCAGCAAGTCTTTGCGCAAAATCACCAAACAGGTACCGGAGGGGCCTAAATTTTTCTGGGCACCGGCGTAAATCATGCCGAATTTTTCCAAGGGAAGGGGGCGTGAAAAAATATCAGATGACATATCCGCAATAATGGGAACCCCACCGGTGTCTGGGAATTCAGCAAACTGGGTCCCTTTAATCGTGTTATTAGAGGTAATGTGGACATATTTTGCATCTTTGCTGAAGGGGATATTTTCAGGAATATATGAAAAATCCTTGTCCTCGGAAGAGGCCACAACCACATGCTTTTTATTCTGGATTTTTGCCTCTTTGATGGCCTTGGTGGACCATGTCCCGGTATTCACATAGTCGGCACTTTGATCCCCGGAAAGAAAATTCATGGGAATCATGGCAAACTGTAAAGACGCCCCACCTTGGAGGAAAAGCACATGGTGTTGGTCATCCAGACCTAAAAGACGTTTAGCCCGGTCTACGGCATCATTGATAACATCATCAAAATAAGAAGATCTGTGGCTGATTTCTGTGATGGACATGCCTGAATTGCTGAAATTCAAAAAAGAGGCCTGAATTTCTTCAAGGACAGGCAGAGGCAAGGCCGCAGGTCCGGCATTGAAATTGATAATTCTTTGGTCTGTCATTTTTTACCTTTCTGTTTAGGGGTTATCTTTGTTTCTTTTGTCCGTATATATTTTATTGCCTCAAAACCCAAGGCAACCTGATATCCAACCCTATTCTTTAACGCCCTCGCAGATGAAAATCAATAGCCTAACCGTCTTTATGTAAAAAACATTTCCGCCCAGTATAGAAACTTGTGCTGCAAGGAATCCAAATAAAGAAAATCTTTCATCATTTAAAATAAACTCACGATGGATAAAATAAAAAAATTTCTTTATTATTATATTAAAAAAAATAAAGGAGACCCCATGGCAAATCAGACAAACCAGGCAAACACTGCAGCCGGACCCTGGGACACCCCGTTTTGGCCCGAGGGGGTTGCGCACAATGTCACTGACTACCATTATCCTGTTTTTAAACTACTGGATGATTCGGCCGCCCGTTACCCCAATCAGACTTTCACTATATTCAATGGCGCAAAAAAGACCTTTTCCCAAGTTAAAGACACAGCAGACCGGATCGCCTATTTCCTGACAAAAAAAAGGATCAACAAAGGGGATAAGGTGGCAATATTCCTCCCCAATCTCCCCCATTTTCCTGAAATATTTTTCGGAATCATGAAGGCTGGGGCCGTCGCTGTGAACTGCAACCCCATATATACACCCACGGAATTAAAACAGCAGCTTAATGATTCTACTGCCAAGATGGTGTTCTGCATGGACCACCCCACCTTTTACCCCAATGCTGTCAAGGCCGCTGAAGGTACTGATGTCGAAACCATAGTCATCTGCAATGTTAAAAGCTACCTGCCCAAGTTAAAAGGATTTATGGGCGGTCTGCTGGGCAAAATTCCCAAAGCCGCCCATCATGAACCCGGACACATTATGTATGACGATATGGTGTCCCAGTCCAGACCCGAGCCGCCCGACATCACCATTGACCCGGTTAACGATACGGCGGTCATGCTGTACACCGGCGGCACCACAGGTACGCCTAAGGGCGCGGAACTTGTGCACATAAATTTTACCTACCAAGTGGCAGCAATCATGGAATATCTAAGACTATCCCACGGTGAAGGCAAACCTTTGGAAAAAGCATACTATGGTGGATACCATAGTTTTTTAGGTATTTTGCCCTGGTACCACAGTTTCGGCATCTCCGTAGCAATGCTGTGCGCAGTCGCCTCGGGCAGCAGTCTGATCTGCATCCCGGACCCGAGAACAGGCAAGCCCCCTTTCACGGATGTTCTCAAAACCGTCCAGAAATACCGCCCAACTCTCATGCCGGCCGTACCCACAATTTTTGTGGCCTTTACGAACCACAGCAAGCTTGATGAGCATGACCTCTCTTCCCTGATGGGCTGTTTTTCAGGGGGAGCCCCCATGCCGCCGGATGTCTGCCGCCAGTTTGAGGAAAAAACCGGTGCAGTTATCTTTGAAGGATATGGGTTAACGGAAACGGCGCCAGTGCTGTCCGCCAATCCTACCAAGCGGGAAATTAGAAAAATAGGGTCCATTGGGTTTCCTTTACCCGGCACGGACATAAAAATACTGGATCTTGAGAACCCCACAAAGGAACTGCCCAGGGGTGAAGATGGAGAAGTGGCCGCCTGCGGCCCTCAGGTCATGAAAGGATACTGGAACAATTCTGATGCCAATGCCGGCGCTTTTGTCACCATTGAAGGCAAACGCTTTTTTCTCACCGGGGACATCGGTCACATTGACGAGGATGGGTATATCCTGATCACCGACAGAAAAAAAGATATGATTCTGGTGGGCGGATTCAATGTATACCCCCGGGATGTGGAAGATATCCTATACACCCACCCCAAAGTTGAATTGTGCGCAGTGATCGGGGTAGCCAACAAACACAGTGGAGAAACCGTAAAGGCGGTCATCAAACTCAAAAAAGGACAAACGGCCACCCAGGAAGAGTTCATGGTTTTTTGCAAAAAAAACATGGCAGGCTACAAACGCCCCAGAATCATTGAATTCAAGGATGATATACCGGTCTCCAACATCGGCAAAGTGCTGCGCAGGGAACTGCGGGACACCCATTCGGATTAGGCCTGTCTTTGCACAACGCATTCAATTCCATACCCGGCTGATCTTTTTTCAAATTTTGCTTGAGGTTAAGTGCGATTAATTCTATAAGACCAGGTGGTATTAAAGTTAAGAATTAATTGGATGGCTGCCGGTCGAGGGGGTCATCCCTGAGCATTATAACCTGACAACAACACTTTTTTAGGAGGTTTTATGTCAACTCTCGTATTTGGTCACAAAAATCCGGATACCGACACCGTAGTAGCAGCCATCGCACTGGCCGATCTGAAAAAAAGCCTTGGTGAAGACATCGCACCGTCTGTTCAGGGCGAACTGAACCCTGAATCCAAATTTGTCCTGGACAAATTTGGTCTGGCTGCCCCTGAAATTATCACAAGCTATGCAGGCAAAGATGTCTACCTGGTTGATACATCTGATCTGACCCAATTGCCTGATGATCTTGGCCAAGCCAATGTCCTTGGCATTGTCGACCATCATAAACTCGGTGACGTAACCACCGGACAGCCCCTGGAATGCTGGATCTGGCCTGTAGGCTGCACCTGTACCGTAATCGCGTCCATGTACGATTACTTCAACGTTGAAATTCCCAAGGGCGTTGCCGGTGCCATGCTCTGCGCCATCCTGTCTGACACCGTAATTTTCAAGTCCGCCACCTGCACTGACAAAGACAAAGAAGTTTGTGCAAAACTGTCTGAAATCTGTGGCGAATCCGATCTTGAAACCCTGGGCATTGAAATGTTCAAGGTAAAATCTGCTGTTGAAGGCACCCCGGTTCGTGAACTGGTTCTGCGCGACTACAAAGACTTCAACATGAGCGGTTCCGGCATTGGCTGCGGCCAGCTTGAACTGGTTGACCTCTCCATCGTTGACGGCATCAAAGCTGATCTTGAAAAAGACATCCGTGATCTGAAAGCAGAAAAAGGTCATCACACCGTACTGCTGATGCTCACCGACATCATGAAAGAAGGCACCGAGCTTCTCGTGGCTTCTGACGACGAATCAGTTGTTGAAAAAGCCTTCGGCGAAAAACCCGTTGACGGCAAATGCTGGCTGCCCGGCATCATGAGCCGTAAAAAACAGATCATCCCCGATCTGGAAAAAATTTTTGGTTAATTAAGTAGTTCAAGGAAGTAGTTCAAGGGCTTTTGGTGTCTTTCCAAAAGCCCTTTCCTTTTCCCCTAAGCAGTTTTCGCCATCCACACACACTATCCCCCACATCCATGAACATTTTTCGATTCCCACTCCCTGGATAAGCTATTCCCGCCCCAAAAATGGGGAGACGTCTCCTGCAGCATCACGGATATGGTCAGCCGAATTTTCGGCCATTCTCACAACAATGCACCCTGCGTATTTTTGTGCCTCTAAAGACAAAGGGACACAAAATTCAGTGACAAAATCGAAGTTGATATTTTTGTCTCAAGAATCATTGTGCAAGTAAGTAGCATCTTGTTTTTTTTATCCAAATTCTTTATTCTATAATCAAAACGGCTCGCCCCGCCCTCAAAAATTCAGCAGCCGTTAAATGCAAAAATCCCGTTGAACAATTCCAATAACATGTTAAACGGGAGAAGGAGGACATCATGAAATCACTAAAATGTCTCCCACAAAGAAGCTTCAAAATCATGCTGACTGTCGTTTTCCTTATTGGTGCCATTGGATTCATCGCCATTGGCTTTACATTGTTGCCCCTTATCGGCTTTATTGTTGCAATTCCATTCATAGTGCTGGCTTTCTATTTTTTTAATGCAAAGCTTGATGATCGTTGTGAAATCAACTTTTCGCACCATTAGACTATTCTTATAAACCAGCTGCATTTTGTGTTCATATCCGACCAGAGTGCTGATCCCTTTCGGGTGAGCCCAACCGCCTCAAAAATGATGCGGTTGGGCTCATCAATTTTGCGGAGACTGGAGTCTTTTTACCCTGGAAAATAGGCAGTTCAATATCGGGAAGCCCCGCCGTTAAAAGATGGTTGTAAAAAAACCAGATCAGGAACTTCTCCTTAATTTTCTTTACACACTACAGCCATATTGATATGCAACTTCTGAGTTAACTTGTTCTTCACAAATAAAAGGTCTAAAATGTTTAAATTCATTCACGCAGCCGATATTCATTTAGACAGTCCATTGCGCGGATTGTCACGATATGAGTCCGCCCCTGTTGATGCCATCAGAGACGCGTGCAGAAGAGCCTTTCAAAATCTGGTGGACCTTGCCATAGAAGAAAAGGTGGCTTTTGTCCTTTTAGCCGGAGATCTCTATGACGGAGATTGGAAAGACTACAGCACAGGAATTTTTTTAAGCCGGCAAATGGGGCGCTTAAATCGACACAATATAAAAGTGTTTTGTGTCGCAGGAAATCATGACGCCGCCAATCGAATGACCAAAGCCCTGGATACGCCTTCAAACATGAAAATTCTTTCTGCCGGAAAAGTGGAAACGGTGAAGCTGGAAGAATTGTCTGTAGCCATTCATGGGCGAAGCTTCAAAACACGGCATGTTGACGAAAACCTTGCAGCCGGATTTTGTAGTGCTCAAAAAGACATATTCAATATAGGACTGCTTCACACCAGCCTTGATGGCCGTGAAGGACACGCCAACTATGCGCCGTGCTCCCTGGATGATCTTGTTTCAAAGGGGTATCAATACTGGGCATTAGGCCATATCCACAAACAGGAGATCGTTGCTAAAGACCCTTTTGTTGTATTTCCCGGATGCATACAAGGCCGTCATATTAAAGAAACCGGCCCCAAAGGTTGTGTCCTTGTCACCGTTGAAAACAAAACCGTAAAGGACATTGAAAAAATTTCCTTAGATGTCCTGCGATGGACGCAGACCCAGATTGATCTAACCGATATTGGAGACCGCCGGGAGATCCTGGAAATAATCAGACAAACCATTGAGCAAGAACAGATATCGGCTGATAACAGGCCGCTTGCCATGAGATTAAAACTGATCGGGGCAACAAAGCTGTCTGATCAACTTGCCGCTTTTCCGGAAAATTTTGAACAACAGATAAAAGCGCTTGGGGCTGAAACCGCAGGCGACCAACTTTGGATTGAGCGCGTTGAAAACAACACCCAGGGAAAATATGATTTAGACACAACATTGGCCGATGGCAATACACGTGGAAAACTACTCAAGTCAATCATTTCAACACCAGATAATCTTGATCATATAGCAGGTATTGCAGACAAAATCGCAGAACTTAGACAAAAACTGCCCCCACAGGCATTTGGACCTAATAGTATTTTAGATCTGAACCATGAGCAAACCATCAAACGAATCACCAAGGAAGCCAAAAAAATGCTGATCGGCAGACTGCTTTCAACCAGGGGAAACGATGAGAATTAACCGCCTCGACCTTATGGCTTTCGGCCACTTTACGAAAACATCCTTGGACCTGTCTGAAGGTGATTTGGGATTACATATTATTTACGGAGATAACGAAGCCGGAAAAAGTACATCATTAAGGGCGTTGATTGGTTGGCTCTTCGGCATTCAAACCCGGACGAAAGACAACTTTCTTCATGCCAATCCAACGCTGCGGATAGGCGGAGAATTACAGCTTTTAAACGGCCAAAAATTTGAATTTATCAGAAGAAAAGGAAACAAAGACACCCTGCTTGAGTACGGCAGCAATTCGCCTTTAGATGAAAATCAGCTCACACGCTTTCTTCCTGCCGGCATTGATGAGCCTTTGTTTACTAAACTGTGGGGTATTGACCATGGCCGGTTAATTGCCGGTGGTCAGGAACTGTTGGAACAATCCGGGGATCTTGGCCAGGCGTTATTCAGTGCTGCTATGGGGACTGCGAATCTTAGAAAAATTCTGGAGGAGATGCAGAACAGTGCGTTGGAGATCTTCAAACCCCGGGGATCTAAGGCTCTATTAAATAAAGCCATTTCAGATTATAAAGAGACCCAGAAACGGGTGCGTGAAGCCACCCTGCCCGTTTCCAACTGGAAAGCGCTGCAACAACAGCTATCAAAAATGAATGCCGATATCAGCACGGTTGAACAAAAGATTAATGAAAAGAATAAACAAAAAAACCGCCTGGAAAGAATCAATCGTGTTAAAGGCGCCCTGGCCCAACGTCGAAACTACCTGGCAAAAATTGAAGAATTAGGTACTGTGCTGCTGCTGCCGCAAGATTTTGCAGACCAGCAGAAAACGACCTCCGACACCCTTCAAAATGCATTGAATTTAAAAGAACGCCTGGAAGCCAAAATCAACGCCTTAAATACAGAGTCCATGTCTTTGAGTGTCCGGGAAGATTTGCTTAAAAATGAAAATACCATCCTGATGCTTTACAAAAATCTTGGTGCTGTTGAAAAAACAATTGAAGACCGGCCCCGGCAGGATGGAAAAAGACGATTGTTGCGCAATGAGGCCGAAAACCGGTTAAAGGGTATCCGGCCTGACATGGGATTAGATGACGCAGATCAACTCAGGCCCCTTCTCAACAATAAAAGATGGCTTTTGGGATTGGTCAAAAAAAACAGTTTATTGATACAAAAACAGGCAGGATTAAACGCCACACTAAATGATCTGCTGTACGAACAAAAAGCACTTAAGCATAGATTGGAAGATATTTCGCAAAGTCAAATTGACTTAACGCAGTTAAAAGCATCTATTGCCCTGGCACGTAAAGCAGGAGACATTGAACAACGCCTGGAAGACGTGACACTACAGGCCGCACAGGAAAACGCGGCCTGGGAAAATGAATTTGATAGATTAGGCAACTATCATGGCAGTGCAGACGCATTGCTGTCTATGATTTTACCGGTTTTTGAGACTATAGACCGATTTGAAAAAGAAAACGATGAGATCTCAGAACAATCCAAAACGGTATTTCGTAAAAAACAAGAACTGGAAGATGAAAAAAGAGAGACTGAACAGGAATTAAACGCGCTGCTTCTAAAAGAAGATGTCCCCCAGATTTCTGACCTGGAGGCATGCCGTAAAGAACGGGATCTTGGATGGGAACTAATAAAACAAAAATATATCCGGCAAATGGATATCAGCGACACGCTTTTGACATATTCACAAAAGTCAGACTTGCCATCGGTTTATGAGAAAAAAATCCGGCAGGCAGATGATATCTCAGACCGCCTGAGGCTGAATGCAGATCAGGTGGTTAAACGGGCGGAAATGGAAGCAAAAATTGCCGGCATTACGTCTCAAATCAATGACCTGTCCATGGTTGTTGAAAAATTCAAAAAAGCGCAAGCTGATTTTAATATCAGGTGGCGTCACCTTTGGAAGCCGTTAAATATTATTGCCGGCTCCCCCCGGGAAATGAAACAGTGGCTGCTGAAAGCAGAAAGGGTGATCGAAAAAATACAAACGGCAAAGGCTGTTTCAGCCAATAAACAAAAAATATCTGATGCCTACGATCAACTAAAGGAATTGATTTCAAATCAGATATCCCAATTTGATCCGTTGCAAACAACCAAAGACAAGCGCCTTGAAGCCATGCTCTCATTGTGTGAACAGCGACTTGAACAAGAACAAAACGCGTGTGACAAGCGCCGCGAAATAGAGTCATCCCTGAAAGAGTCTCAAATGCGTCTAAAACGAACCCAGGATGATCTCAAAACGGTTAAAAATGATTTGATGGCCTGGTCCGATGAGTGGAGAACAGCAATAGACGGTTTAAGTCTCAACCCCGATATGCACCCGGAAACAGCCATAGAAACATTCGACAATCTATTGTTGTTCTTCCAGAAATTTGATGAGTCTGAAGCGCTGAGCAAAAGAATTTACGGTATGGACAAGGTAAAGCAGGACTTTCACAACAAAGTTCATGAATTTGCTGAGCATATTAAATTCATAACAGACGAACAGGATGCAGTGACTATTGCGGCGCTGTTACATCGGGATCTGAATGCTGCGCGTGAAGCCCGGGCAAGTTTAATCAAAATCAAAGATCAACTGGATGAAAAAATGCAGGAACTCAAGGAGACCAACATTACCATCCGCCATTCACAGGAAAAAATTATCAATTTACAAAAACAAGCCAGGGTCGAGACGATTGATGCACTTTCCGACGCCTGTGAAAAATCGAACCATAAACGAGCGCTGCGCAAAAGCATTGAAGCACTTGAACAGGAGCTCAATCGCAATGGTGACGGCCTGAGCATTGAACGGCTGGAAGAAGAATTGAATAATTGTGACATCGACGCCCTGGACGGTGAAATTGAAAAAATGGCCATTGCACTAAAAGAGCTTCAACTTCAAAGAGACAACCTACGCGATCAGCGACAGACCATCCAAAATGAAATCGACGAGAAAAATGGCAGTGCGTTGGCAGCCAACCTGTCGGCACAAGCTGAAGAGCACTTGGCCGGCATAGCGCAATATGCTGAACACTACCTGCGTTTCCAGATCGGCGCACTCATCCTTGAACAGCAGATAGAAAACTACAGAAAAGAAAACCAGGCGCCTGTGTTAGGCAGAGCAGGTGAATTATTTTCCAAGCTGACATTGGGTTCTTATGCCGGCCTGAGAGACGAACTTGATTCGTCAGGAAAGCCAATGCTGCTTGGGGTACGACCGGACAATCACGAGGTGGTCATAGCCGGCATGAGCGACGGATCCCGGGACCAACTCTATCTTGCCCTGCGCCTGGCGACCCTTGAGCAGCATATAAAAAAGGAGGAGCCCATGCCCTTTGTTGTAGATGATATCCTTATCGGGTTTGACGATGATCGAACCCGTGTCTGCCTGGAAGTGCTGGCCCAATTATCAACAAACATTCAAGTGCTGCTTTTCACCCACCACCGACGGGTATTGGAATTGGCAACCAACTGTAATGAAAGCACTATGATTTTTGAACACAGGCTTTTTTAACGTATTAAAAGAATCAAATCCTTTAATGTGTTTTTTGGGTGCCGCTGGGATCCACAACCACCAGGGGAACCCCCAAACTTTTTTTCAGTTCTTTGATCCGGGCAAATGCAGGTGCATGGTCATGGGATGGATCAAATACGGCAAGAACAATATCATGGTGGGAATCAATGTACCCGGATAAAACATTTTCAGGGCTGCCGGCACTCAGTGCGACTGAATATGGCACCGGACAGTTCGGTGTTCTAAGCATTTTTTTCAATGGTCCGGAGATTCCGGCAAGGCGTTTGTCCTTCTGGCCGGACCTATCAATACCCCCTATTTGAATATCCCCGATTGTACCGTCCATATTTTTCGGATAATTTGCACAATCGTTGCTAAACGAACTGCCCTTTATATTTTTTATAAACTGAAGAATACACAGCCGGGCGCTGATATGTTTACACAGATCAGCAGCATATTTAAAAATTGGACGGGAGGGAACATTTCCGTCAATGGCAAGCAGTATCTGCTTCATTTTACCCCTTTCTGTTTCATAAAAAAAAGCCTGTGTAATCTACACGGATCTTTCACAACATCCGTTGTGGACTGAGCATTGACGTTAATAGCTCCAGCCCGTTCATGGAAGTTCTTTTTAAAAACCCGTGATGGGAATTTATGGAAAACACCAATAAATAAAAAAAATTAATTAGCATTTTATATACCAAACGAAGCGGGTTCTCTAATTTCCTTCTCTATCCCTTGTTCATAAGCGCTTTTAGCGATCAAAAAACGACCGGTTACCTGGTTTGAAAAACAAAAGGCCGTTTCATTCTGAAATACAGATATTTTCAAAATCAAAGAAACATATTGATATCATAAAAGATATTCCACCATTGCAGGAAACGCATACCCTGTTATGATTTGCAACGGGGGTTTTTACCTTGAATTTTTAGCCCCTTCATTTAGGATAAATGGTATATATAAAATTTAGTGGTCGGATTTCCGATACGTGTTCAATGCGTTTTCTTTACACAGGACGACCTGACTAACAGCCATGGGATAACCTGGCCGATCAACACCCAGGCTCAACCCACAACAAAACATGAAGGAAACTCAAGCACTTATTGAAACTTTCATGTAATTATTAAAAAACGGCCTGTGTCCATCAACACATGGCCAGAACAAGGAGGTTACAATGTCCGTTATCACCATCTCAAGAGGTTCTTACAGTCGCGGAAAGGAAGTTGCTGAAAAGGTAGCCTCCGAACTGGGGTATGAATGTATTTCCCGTGATATTCTGCTTGAAGCATCCGAAGAATTCAATATCCCGGAAATCAGACTGGTCCGGGCGCTTCATGATGCGCCGTCCGTTCTTGAAAGATACACCCACGGCAGGGAACGCTATGTAAGTTATATCCGCAAAGCACTCTTACAGCACATCCGTAAAGATAATGTGGTCTATCACGGCCTGGCGGGTCATTATTTTTTGCCGGATCTTCCCAATGTCCTGAAAATCAGGATTATATCCGATATAGATGAACGTGTGAAAGAAGAAGTCAGGCGGGAAAACATTTCCGAAGAAAAAGCACGTTATATTTTAAAAAAAGATGATGATGAGCGAAGGAAATGGGGCCTGAGGTTATACGGCATTGATACGTGGGACAGTAAACTTTATGATATGGTCATCCACATCAAAAGCCTCTCAGTTGAGGATGCAGCAGACCTGATCTGCGGGACGGTTCGAAAACCCAACTTTCAAACCACACCTGAATCAGAAAAAGTCCTTGATGATGCCCTTCTTGCCGCGAAAGTTCATGCGGCTATTGTAAAAGTATCCCCGGAAAGCATTGTCACAGCAGATGACGGCGTCGTAAATATCGGCGACCCGGAAGCTTCTATGAAAAATGAAATAAAAAAGATTGCTGAAAATATCGAAGGGGTTAAAAAGGTTATTGTGAATGCTCATAGAAAAACAGGCGACCATAGTGCCGTTAATCCATTCCACAACATATAAACCATAAATGGCCTTAGCTTTCACCAATAAAAAAAGCAGCCGAAAGGCTGCTTTTATAATCTTTGTGGGGTGAGTGACCGGGATTGAACCGGCGGCAACCAGGGCCACAACCTGGTGCTCTACCAACTGAGCTACACCCACCACGAAAAACTCTGCATAATTATCAGAACTGTTTTTCTTTTTCAAGCATTTTTTGCATTATTGATAAATTTTTGAGTTTCACATTGGCATTGACCTGCCCTGCCCCTTTGATTATTATTCTTAAATTATTAACTGATAAAAACCTTGTAACAGGGTGATTAACACAAAATGAATATGAATACGCTGATTATTTTTACCATACGTTTAATTCTGGGCCTGGCATTCGGCATCATCCTTACCCGGTTGTTCAAACCGGACTGGGGCATATACCATGGTGTTGCCACAGGAATCGTTCTTGTGGCCCTGGCATATGGCATGAGCTATTACAGAAAATTAAAAGGGTAACAGGCAGGCATTGTGGACAATATAATTCTGGGAACAGCTGGACACATTGATCACGGAAAAACCAGCCTGATCAAGGCATTGACAGGCATTGAAACGGATCGTCTCAAAGAAGAAAAAGAACGTGGCATCACCATAGAACTTGGGTTTGCCTCCCTGGATCTCCCCAATGGACAGCACATCGGCATCGTGGATATGCCCGGTCATGAAAAATTTGTGAAAAACATGGTGGCCGGTTCTTCTGGCATCGATGTGGTGGTCATGGTCATTGCGGCAGATGAAGGCGTTATGCCCCAAACCAGGGAGCACATGGAGATCTGCAACCTCATGGGTATCAGCCACGGCATGATTGCCCTGACCAAAACGGATCTTGTGGATGAAGACCTGCTGGAACTGGCCATGGACGATATCCAGGATTTTATTTTGGACACCTTCCTTGAAGATAAACCCATAGTACCTGTATCCTCTGCAACTGGCCAGGGGCTGGACGACTTTTTAACCACCCTTGAACAGATATGCACACAAATCCCGCCCAGAAAATTTTCTTCCATTTTCAGGCTGCCCGTGGACCGGGTATTTTCCATGAAAGGGTTTGGCACGGTCATCACCGGGACCCTGATTTCAGGCCAGGTGAGTGTGGGCCAGGAAATCATGGTGTTTCCAAGAAAAATAACATCAAAGGTCCGGGGGCTGCAGGTGCATTCCAGTTCGGTGGAGACTGCCGGGGCCGGTACCCGGACAGCCATCAATTTCCAGGGTCTTGACCGGGAAGCCGTATTCAGAGGCGATGTACTTTCCACGCTGGGGGCTTTGATCGAAAGCTATATGGTGGATGCACAGTTTCATTATCTGAAAAGCAATGCCAAGCCTGCCAAGGCCCGGACACGGGTACGGTTTCATTCAGGCACAAGTGAAATAATAGGCTATATGGTCCTGCTGGACAGGGAAACACTTTTGCCCGGGGAGACGGCACCGGTTCAGTTCCGCCTGGAATCCCCGGTCTGCTGTATCAAGAATGACAGATATGTTATCCGATCCTATTCCCCTGTCAGAACCATCGGGGGCGGCGCCATCCTCAACCCGGTATCCCAGAAATATAAGCTTAAAGACAAGGCCATCATTGAAGGACTTGCCGATCTTGCTGAACAGGATGATGAAAAAACCATTGCCTTTTTTCTATCCATCAAGGGATATTCCGGGCTGACCATAAATGAGTTGCGGGTCATGACCAATGTGCCGGATAAAAAACTGGCAGCCGCCTTGCAGAAAATGCTTGCACAACAGGAAGCAGTCCTCACGGACAAGGAGAAGCAAATCTATGTTCACGGCTCTGTTTTTGATGAATTTAAGGAAAAAGTACTGGAACGGCTGACCGCCTACCACCAGGAGAACCCCCTAAAAGAAGGCATGCCTGCCCAGGAGCTGAAATCCAAATTTCAATATGTGGATGATGCCCGTTTTTTCAACATCCTGTTTAACCGCCTGGAAAAGGAAAACCTCATTGTTCTGGACAAAAACCTTGTGAAGCTTTCAGGATTCAAGGTAGCCCTGCAGGTAGACCAGCATGAGATCAAAGAAAAAATTGCCGCCATCTATAAAGAATCCGGCCTGACCCCACCCTTTTTCCGCACCATATGCCAGGACCTGGAAATAGACCAGAAAACGGGCAAGGATGTAATGCGGATGCTCATTGATGAAAAACAGGTGGTCAAAACAAAAGACGATCTTTTTTTTGACGCCGATGCTGTCAGTGATCTTGAAACAAAACTCATTGAATTTCTCAAAGCCAATGAAAAGATCACCACACCCCAATTTAAGGAAATGATCGGCATTTCAAGAAAATATGTCATCCCTTTAATTGAATACTTTGACAGCATACACCTGACCATACGGGTTGAAGACCACCGACAATTGAGAAAAAAGTTAGCCTGAACATCAAATCGGTTCAACAAAAGAGGCAACAATACTGTCCAGGCGCATCCAGCCGTCAAGTGTCAATACAAATCGTTGCCCGGCATCCTGGAATCGGGCAAACCCCTCATTTTCAAGGTGATCCATCAAGGGTTCAAACACGGTTAAAAACCGATTCTGCCACAGATTTTGCCCGATTCTGATATCAAGGCCCATAGACGTTCGCAGCCCCACCATGACATACTCCATCTGCCGCTGTTCCAGGGTAAGGGTTTCACTGTCGGATGCAGGCAAGTTGCCTGTTTTCAAAAATCTAATGTATCCATCCAGATCCGGTGCATTCCATGACCGTTTACATTCTATGGATCCATCTGCTTTGGATTTTACGGTATAAGAATGGGCGCCCGGCCCGAATCCATGGTAAGGCACCATCTGCCAATATGCACGGTTGTGCACAGAACGAAGAGAAGTATGCTTTGCAAAATTGGATACTTCATAATGATCCCACCCACGGGCTTTTAGATATTTGGCAGCCACACGGAACAGATCGACCTGATCGGATTGTGCCATGGGTAAAAATTTATCCCGTTCATACATGGTATGCATTGCCGTACCCGGTTCTAACGTGAGCATATAACAGGAAAGATGTGCGGGATTAAGATTCAAGGCCGCTTCAAGCTCCCGGATCAGATGATCGCCGCTCTGACCGGGAAGACCGTAAATCAAATCCAGACTGATATTATCAATACCGCAAGCACGGACCTTTTCCACAGCATTAACGGCATCATCTGCTGAATGGATGCGCCCTAAAAGAGAGAGCTGCCCCGGATCAAATGATTGGACACCAAGGCTTACACGATTAATCCCCAGACGTTGAAACGATTTTAAACGGATCTCATCCAGGGTACCGGGATTGGCTTCAAGTGTGATTTCAGTCTGGCGGCAAAGACCAAAGGCGTTGTCCAGGGCCTGCAGAATATTTTCGAGATCCCGCGGCTCAAGTAAAGACGGCGTACCGCCCCCAAAATACACGGTCACAGCATTGCCCTTGGGTTGTGATACATTCAATTGTGAACGCAGCCGAATCTCTTGAACCAGGGCCGTCACATAATCAGGAATCAGGGAAACATCGGTTGTGGAAAAAAAATCGCAATACCGGCATTTTTTTATACAGAAGGGGACGTGAATATAAAGGTTTTCAGACTTAATCATTAAGTTTTTAGGGAATTTGTTCAAATTCAAGGCGAAAGCATTTTTTAACCGGAAGAATATACAACATATTTTGAGGATTAAAAATTGTTTTTAACGCCGAAGTTGGGCAAATTAACAAAAGCTTGATTATTGAGTCAGACAAACCGCGTCATCAACCGGTCCAAAATCTGATCAACGTTCTTGGGGGTCACCCCGTAATTTTCACAGGCAAGCCGCACCTGGTCCATCTGGGGGCTTGTATCCATATCTCCAAGCCCTTTGAAAAACCCCATGCGCCGACCAATTTGATAAAGGATGCGTTTTTGGGGGTCCAATTCAAAAAACCGGTCAATGATCCCGATCATTTTATCCTTGTCATGAGGCATCTTACCGTTAACGGTTTCAAACAGATTCAAAATGTGATCACTTTTTATACGAGACTCGATATTACCAAGGGCCTCAAGCATCAGGCGTACTTCCGTAGCAATCATGGCATCACCCGGTTTTTCAAACATACCCCGCATCTGCCAGTGGGCGAGTTCTGTGGAAGGTGAAAGACCCAGGGTCCGAATCTTTATCACATCCGGATTGATTGCATTCAGGGCTTCAGCGGTTTCAAGGGCATGCTCGATGGAGAGATCAACACCACCTAAGCCGGGCATTACATATATATATAATTCAATACCTGCCTGCTGGATCCGTTTACACGCCTCTATGTGGCCAAATCTGTCAACGCCTTTGCGCATACGGTTAAGCACTAAATTTGATCCACTTTCAATCCCCACGTGAATCCGGTTAAGCCCAAGGGTATGCAATTGCTTCAGGGTACCGTCGGGCAATTGATTGATAGTGCTGCTTCTGGCATAGGTGGCAATGGTCTCGATTTGTGGAAAACAGTCCTTGATGTGCCTGAGAATAAAAACAAGATCCTTGGGCTTCATGACAAGGGGATTGGCATCCTGGAGAAAAATGGAAGTCATGCCTGCGGCATACCATTTGACGGCATTGTTGAATGCAACCCGGTCGCGGTCGCGCACCTCAAAACCTGTATAAATGGTATGAATCCGTTCCTGATCCAAGGCAATGGGGGTGGCATTTTCAAGACGCAGTCTGTCAATGTAGGTACAAATCAGGTCAATGTCTTTAATAATATCTTCCACGGGGCGTATGGAAAATTTCTGTTTTTTATAGACCGGACAAAAGGCACAGCGATTCCAAGGACAGTTCCGGATCAGACGCAACAGAAGGCTGTATGCATCATTGATCGGACAAATGGGTCCCTGTTCATATCCCTGATATATCTGTGTCGGTTTTTCGTCTGCCATGGTAAAAAACTATTGTTTGTTCCTCATATTGAACCTTTCCAATAAAAGGGTTATAAGCATTAGAAAAATTAAAGTCAATATTTGGATCCGCCTTGAAAACATATCACGGATTTGATATTAATCCCCTAATTTTTATAGTCAATTATCAGCTATTTCCCCACCGGGGCGGAAAATTTGTGTAACATAAGGAGCGCGCATGCCTGGCTTTGAATTATTTTCAGATGAGGAACGTAAACAAGTCAATGATGTACTGGAAACAGGCGTTTTATTCAGATACGGATTTGAAGGCGTCAGAAACGGTCACTTTAAGGCCTTGGAATTTGAAAAAAAATTGGCCCAAATAACAGGTGCCGGGTTCAGCCATCTATGTTCCAGCGGCACTGCAGCCCTTTGCACAGCCCTTGCAGCCTGCGGCATCGGAGCCGGGGATGAGGTCATTGTACCGCCGTTTACCTTTGTGGCCACTTTTGAAGCCGTTATTCAAGCAGGTGCAATCCCGGTATTTGCAGACATTGACCAGACCCTTTGCCTGGACCCCGACCGCCTGGAAGCGGCAGTAACGTCGCGGACAAAGGCAGTGGTGCCGGTGCATATGTGTGGATCCATGGCAAGAATTGATGAAATTAAAGCCTTTTGTGATAAAAAGGGCCTGGTGCTTCTGGAAGATGCCTGCCAGTCGCTGGGCGCAAGTTTCCAAGGCAGCCATCTGGGCACATTCGGCAAGGCCGGTTGTTTTTCATTTGACTCGGTCAAAACCGTAACCTGTGGTGAAGGCGGCGGTATCATCACAAACGATGAAGACATTTACACCCGGTGTGACCAGTATGCGGACCATGGCCATGACCACTTAGGCGGGCCGGACCGGGGTGCAGATGACCATCCCATCATGGGCACCAACTACAGAATCTGCGAACTCAATGCCGCAGTGGGGCTTGCCCAGTTAGGCAAGCTTGACCGCATCGTTGAAATCCAGAAAAAAAATAAAGCCGCCATTAAAAACGCCATGCAAGAGGTTGAAGGTGTTACTTTCCGCGAACTCCCTGACCCGGCCGGAGATTCCGCCACGTTCTTGAGCTTTTTTATGCCCTCACAAGATCGGGCCGAACAGGCGGCAAAAAAACTTTCGGAAAACGGAGCGCCTTGCGCTTACTGGTATAATAACAACTGGCATTACTATAAAAAATGGCACCATCTCAAGGAGATGAAACGGTCGGCCAGACTCCCCTTTGAATTGAGTACAGATCTGCCGGATTATGCCGGCCTTGTGCTTGAACAAAGCGAAAATATTATGAAGCGGACCTTGTCCATGCAGATCATGCTCTCCTGGACCGCGGATGATATGGAGAAACGTATACAGGCGGTATTAAACGCGTTAAAGTAAGGAATTATAAATGTTCAGAAATTTTAAGCTGGTTCCCAATATTCTTTTCGGCCGGGGCTGTTTTGCCCAGCTTGACGAGGTTGTGGGCGACCGGCGCAAGTCCGGTGAAGACTGGGCTGTTTTTGTTGTGGATGATGTATTTAAAGGCAAGGAACTTGAAAAACGCATTCCCTTGCATGACAACGATTTTCTTTTGTGGATCAATGTCGCCGATGAGCCCAAAACAGGCTATGTGGATAAGCTCACCCTGGAAGCAAAAAAATTCAACACCGCCCTTCCCTGCGCCGTCATCGGCATTGGCGGCGGCTCTGCTATGGATCTTGCCAAATCCGTCTCATTAATGCTTACCAACGAGGGCTCTTCCACCAAGTACCAGGGATGGGATTTGATCAAAAACCCGGCGATTTGGCATGCAGCCGTTCCCACACTTTCCGGAACGGGTGCAGAAGTGTCCCGGACCGCCGTACTCACCGGACCCGAAAAAAAATTGGGGCTGAACTCGGATTATACGGTGTTCGACCAGGTGGTTTTAGACCCTGAACTCACCGCAGGGGTGCCCAAAGACCAGCACTTTTACACCGGCATGGACTGCTATATCCACTGCATTGAATCTTTGCAGGGAACTTATATCAATGAATTTTCCAAAGCCTATGGGGAAAAATCTTTAGATCTTTGCCGCCAGGTGTTTGTGGATAACCACCCGGACTCGGCTGACAAACTGATGATGGCCTCCTTTTTCGGCGGCATGAGCATTGCCTATTCCCAGGTTGGCGCTTGCCATGCCCTGTCTTATGGCCTGGCCTATGTGCTTGGCACCCATCACGGCGTAGGCTGCTGCATCACCTTTGACACCCTGGACGAATACTATCCCGACGGCGTAAAAGAATTCCGCTCCATTATGGAAAAAACAGGGGTGGACATTCCCAGAGGCCTGACAAAGGATCTTACAGATGATCAGATGGAAACCATGATCAGTGTGGCCCTGAATCTGGATCCTCTGTGGGAAAACTGCCTGGGCAAGGACTGGAAAACGATCATGACCCGCGACAAGGCGCGCAGCCTTTTTGAGAAGATGTAACCATGCCTATCGCAGTGATACCCGCACGCTTTGGTTCCAGCCGGCTTGGTGGTAAACCGTTGGTTAATATTGCAGGCAAGCCTATGATTCAGCGGGTATTTGAGCAATCCCAGAAATCATCCGTGGTGACAAGAACCATTGTTGCCACGGATGATGAACGTATTGTCAATGCCGTGAAATCGTTTGGAGGCGACGCCGTAATGACCTCGGATACCTGCCGGTCAGGTACGGACCGGGTGGCTGAAACCGCTGCGATGCTTGGAGCGGCGGATGAAGAGATCATCATCAATATCCAGGGGGATCAACCTGTGTTTGATCCCAAAAGCCTTGATGATTTAATCCGGCCCTTTGAGGAGAATCCCGGTCTTTCCATGTCCACCCTGGCATATAAAATCAAAAATCCCCGGGAGATTACAGATCCCAAAGATGTTAAGGTTGTGTTCAATCGCCAGGGCTTTGCCATGTATTTTTCCCGGGCACAGATTCCCTTTCCCCGGGACGGCCAGACAGATGTAGATTACTTTAAGCATTTAGGATTTTACGCATACACCAAAGCCTTTTTAGACCAAATTGTCACACTTGACAGCGGTACCTGCGAACAGGTGGAAAAACTGGAGCAGCTCCGAGTACTGGAATACGGGTTCCCCATAAAAGTGGCTGTCACCCAATATGATTCACCGGAGATTGATCTGCCCGAAGATATTGAACGTGTTGAAGCTGCCTTGCGCTCACAATGCTGATTATTCATGAATAATAAATTCTATAAAATCATCCATACATCAAGCCGCCTCCTTTGGGGAAACAGAGAAAAACGAATTCTTTGCGAATCACTGTGGATGAAAAACAACGGTCACCAGGTAGTCATTATCGCGCCTGGGGATAGTCCTTTGTTTAAAAAAGCCAAACAAAACGAATTGAAGGTCTATCCCATATCTTTCAAATCATTAGCCGGCCTTGGTGAGTATTGGCGGCTCAAACAAATATTTGCCAGAGAACAACCATTTGTAGTCAATGCCCACGGTAAAGGTGACGCTAAACTCGCGTTAAAGGCTGCCCAGACCACGGGTGTCCCCTGCCGAATCATGTCCCGCCACAATGGGAACCGGGTTAAAAACACCTGGCCCAACAAAAAAATCTATAAAACCCGGTGCAACTATATCTTCACCACCTCAAAAGACAGCAAAAAACATCTTAAAGAGACCTTTGCTTTGTCAGACATGCAGATTTTTTCCATTCCCGACGGCATTTTCGTATCTGATGCCGCCGTTTTCCCAAACAAAACAACCCAAACAGCGGCCAGACAGAAATTAGCAATACTCTTGGGATTGGAAATAGATGCCCGGTTCATTGGTATTGTCGATAAAGCAGCGCCCCAAAAAAAACAACGGTTTCGCACAACCGCGGAGCAACTTAGCCGACAATTTCCTTTTCATCATCTGGTAATTGCCGGTATCCCCGAAAACCAGGACGCTATGTATAAACAACTCTGCTCCCGGGTGCATATACTGCCGCAGACCGAAGAGAAAGACGCCTTTTACCACGCCCTGGACTGCTGTCTTTATTTCCCCAATCCCCGAGATTTTTATCACGGAGTGCCTTTGGAAGCGACAAGGGCCATGGCTTTCTTTTGCCCGGTGATAGGCCCGGATGCACCCGGCATCAGGGATATTCTTATTGATCATAAAACCGGCCGGGTCTTTGATCCAAAGCAACCTGAATCTTTGCCCCAAATCATCCAATGGGCTCTGAATACCCCCCAAACGATCCAGGCCCTGGCCTGGGAAGCCCGGGCCAAGGTTGAACAACACTACACCATGGACGCTATGGGCAGGGATATCTTGCGTATTTACCAGTTACGCCAGATAAAAATTGATCGAAGAGTTCAAATGATCTCCTAACAGGCTAAATCCACTTTATGTTTTTGAACTCGTCTTTGTAGCCAAGGTGCCTCAGTCGGTGGTGTAAACGAGCGGGCTTTTTCCATACCGCAGGCAAGGACCCCGAGGGCAATATCATTGAAATCCTTTCCTGTCGGAATTGCAACACAAAATTGACCCCTCTCGACAACCCAATTTTGACCCCCCCTGTTGTTAAAATCATTCTCTTATCGCTTTTTATATAGTTCCGGTTTGGGTAACGGCCAGGGCCAGGGGATCGGCCCGGCGCCGGGCCGATCCCCTGGCCCTGGCCGGACGGGCTACCCAACGCAGTAGTCGGCTATTGCCTTCAACGCTCCTTTTTGGCTGTAATTAATTGATTCCCGTGATTCTACAGCTATGAGAATCGGTTTTGTGCACCCACACTCTTGTATTAACAAACCGGCATCTGTGTCTGTAATGCTCAGGATATCATCATTCTTCTCCGCCTCTTCAAAATAGGTCGTACAGTCTTCGGAGATCTCGATCCTTATCGTTTCATTTCGACCTTTCAGGGGATTATATACATCCAGTTCTTTCATTCTTTATCCTCTCGATTTTAAAGTCTGTTTAAGTCGATAACTGTCCCAGTTACATTGAATAATGTGAGCCCGGTGAGTGACACGATCCAGCAGAGCAGCGGTAAGATTTGCATCGCCAAACACCTGCGTCCAATCACCAAAACCAAGATTGGTAGTGATGATGATCGAACGTCTTTCATGGCGCTCGGTAAGGACTTGGAACAATAATTCAGCGCCGATTTTACTGAACGGGACGTACCCCAATTCATCAAGAATCAACAGCCCATAACCGGCATATCGTTTTATCATTCTACCCAGAGCCTGTTGTTCCCTGGCCTCCGTCAGTTCGTTTGCAAGCCCACAACCAGTAATAAAACGAACTCGATGTCCATACCGGCAGGCTTCCATCCCGATGCTGGTTGCCAGATGGGTTTTACCGGCTCCGCTTTTACCTATCAAAATTATATTCCGGGCTTCTTTAATGAATGTCCCTGTTGAAAGTTCTTTGATCAACCGGGCGTCCAAATCAGGGGCAGCCTCAAAATCAAATGTTTCAAGCGGTTTCTGCATCGGGAACCTGGCTTCCTTGAGACGTCGCTTGCGACCGTTTTCCTGCCGTATTTGAACTTCCGCTTCAACAAGATTCAATAAAAACTCATCGTAGCCGCAGGCCGCCTCATGCGCCTGCCGGATCTGACCTTCCAACTCTTTTTCCATCGTCGAGAGCTTCAGCGTTTTTAAGTGCTGTGTGAGGACTGCCTGGACTGCTGGGTTCATAAGATACCTCCAAGCTGTTCGTATGCCGAGATGTCAGCAGGGGGCAGTGTCTCCCAGTTCGACAAAGGATCAAATTGGGACTCCATAGAGATGTTTTGACTGTGTAAAATCTGCTTGAGAGCATTGCTGCAGCCGACATTGCTTTTCAGTGCTTCCTTTACGGCTGCTTCGATCTTGTCGACAGCATATTTTTCGTACAGCATCAGCACGGTGACAAATTCCCGGGTACCTTTGGTTACACCGTTTTTCCGGCGAAAATGTTCTAATAACTTTTCCAGGCAATCCGGCCATTGATCACGCCATTGTAAAATTGGCCGGGCGGTATCAAATGATTGTGGACGCTGACGAATCAACTCCAGATAATGTTCCGGTTTTAAACTCCACTTATTATTTCCATATAACCGATGATGGGTGCTTATTTTTCTGCCGCTCCAATAAATGATCACCTGGTCTATCTCTACTATCGCCTGCACTCTCATGTAAGCATAGCGCGTCGGGACAGAATACCGGTTCTTGTCAATAATAACGGTGGCATATTTGTTTACCCTGACCATGAACGTCTCAACGTTACTGAACGATGTTGTCGGCAATGGCAGCAATACCTGCTTTTCTGATTCAAACAATTCATTGACGCTTTGTGTTTGACCGGCGATGCGATGCTCTCCATAGGCCATGCAATCATCGAGGAGGCGCGTGTTCAATTCGTCCAGGCTGTCAGCATGTGGGATAGGAACCATATAATTTCTTCGAGCGTAGCCGACCAGGCCTTCAATCCCACCTTTTTCATGGCCCTGGCCGGGATTGCAAAACCTTGGATCGAAGTTGTAATAGGCCTTGAACCGATTATAAGATTCCTGAAGATGACGTTTTTTTCCTTTAAATACCTTTTGTACGACTGTTGTCAGATTGTCATAGATAAGAACTGGGAACACGCCTCCAAAAAATGAAAAGGCCTGGATATGAGCGTCAAATAAAGCTTGCTGCCTTTCACAGGGATAACAGCGAACAAAGTGTTTGCCCGAACATTTTGAACGTATGCAAAATAATTTCAGCTTCACGGGTTCGCCGGCAATAACTGCCTGACAGTTTCCCCAGTCTACCTCGGCTTCCTGGGCAGTCGTCGGATCTGATGGGATAAATGCCTGCTGATTCGTTAAACCCAGCCTCAGCTTTGCCTCACGCACATAACGGCGAACCGTCGTCTCTCCACCGGAATACTCGAGTTCCGATTTCAGACGATGGTATATCCGGGTTGCTGTATGTCGCTGTTTGTATGGCTTGTCCTTGTCATCGCCAAGCCAGCGGTCTATCTCCTGGATATAAGGACCAAGAACGGGATATGGCTGTTTAGATCGTTGCTTGTAGCCAATGTATTCCTGCTTTAAAATTTTTTTTATGGTGTTTTTTGAATGGCCGGTTTCTCTGGCAAGCTCTTTAATGGCCTTTCCATAAACACGGTGAGCTGTTCGGATGTAATCATACTGATCCACTTTAAGCATTCTCCTTTTCGTCTCCGGTAATGGGTTAAAAATCTCCATTCAATACCAGAGTACTGATGCAAAGTGGGGGGTCAATTTTAGGTTGTCATTTGGCCCTCAAAGGGGTCAATTTTAGGTTAGCAAAACCATTCCTGGAACAGGGAATAAAAACAGGCGCTGATCATAGTAATACCTGATTTCATATTGAACCTTGATTGCGACATAGGTGCTTGGATATAAGAATAGAGTTTCATATTGTGGCGGGAGTGACGAGACTCGAACTCGCGGCCTCTAGCGTGACAGGCTAGCGTTCTAACCAACTGAACTACACCCCCGTAATTATTTATAATGGGCAATGCAGTGCTTGAACCTTGCAAAGGTTCCACCCTATCACTGAATGATCCCTGCCCTAAGGAGCAATCTTTTACCGGATGGCCGTTTCATTGTCAACTAAAAAAAGGAGGATGTTATTTTAGGACTTGTGGGTCGGCCCAATACCATAGATTATAGTTTTTTTAGCAGACACAAAAATCACTGTAAAGCTTTGGTCAAATAAGGATACAATCATACCTACGATGAAATTTTTTTTAACTTGGATAATAGTCCTATGCCGAGTCGTAGTAGGGGGACTTGTGTTCAAAACAGGTTTTGATTATTGCAGAGGCAGCAGTGTTTTTGCTTATCAAAATTATGATGATAAAACTGCCGGTATTTTTGTTATGCTTATAGGCATATACTTTGTCTTTTCAAGTATATTTCGTGGTTTGTTTGGTTATGACCCAACGGACCGCCTGTAATATGAAAGTTACTCAAATCCTTCTAATTGATCGCAGCCCGCCCGCCGGTATCAATTCCACTGTCCCTCAAGCTCGCCTTAAACGCCCTCATTCTTATAACTTGAGTAACGGCTTTTCGCTTGATCCTTATGGCAATCACAAGTTGCCCCAGGGGTCTTCGGGCTCATCCCCTCCAGGCCTTAACTCAAGCTGAAGCCCTTTTAAAAAATCACGTAACATCTGGTTTTTGCACTCCCTGTAATGCTTGTGCCCGGGTTTTCGGAAAAAGGCGCTTAATTCATGTTTGCTGATTTGCAAACCAGCCAAGGATAAAACTCTAATCATATCTTCTGCTTTAAAATTTACAGCAATTTTCAGTTTTTTTAACACAGCATTATTATTTAATATTTGCTCAGGTTCAGGTTGAGATCCTTCTCTTCTTCCCCGTTTATGATTGATGAACCCATTCAAAAAAATAGCCAGCTCTGTATCCGTGCAGTTTTTACAGGCGGGATCATCATCTTTTTTCAGCCAATCACTGACCTGACTCCTTGACACCTCATAGTCGGCTTGTCCAAAAACTGAGATCATTTCTGAATCACTGAGATCAAAAATATATCGAATCCTGCGTAATATATCATTTTTATTCATCTTATAAGACCAATCCCATTGTTTTTTAATTCTACATTTAACTTTTTTTTCTTAAAATTTTTACCCTTCGGGGAGGCCATGTGGAGTTCATCTTCTGCGGTATCAAGCTTTTGCGGTAGTCTACTACAGCGGCAAGCTTGATGCCTTGAAGCTAAAATCCACATGGCGTCTGAAACGATGGGGTCTATTAACCTTTTTTTATACAGATTACCCACAGCTCTTTCTTGCTCATGGAAAATTTTTTACGGATTTATTTAACCGATACATATGACAAAAGACATCAATAGATAAGGTTATAGCCGTGCTAAGAGTTCTGCTTTCTTCTCGGTGAATTCTTCATCCGTCAAAATCCCCTCTTCTTTTAGTTTGCCCAATCGTCCAATGGCATCAAGGATTTCTGATTGAGTTCCCGTTCGAGCATTTTCAGTCGTTTCCTGCGGCGGCGTTGCGTTGGATGACGAAGTGGGTTGTGCAACGGGCGTTGTTTGCTGCACCGGCTGACCATTACGAAACATGACTGGAAGGCTTGCAAGATTCACAGTTCCATATTGACTCGTGAAGGTAATTGAACCGCCCATGCCCTGCTGCTGCGAGAAGCCGCCAATCTGGTGATCCAGCGTGTCGTAGACCCAGACATCTCCGTTGGTTTCCACGGCCAAACGTCGCGCGTCGGCAAAGTAGGCGTACCGCACGTTGTTTTGAGAGCCGGTTGATGTTGGTGCACCCAGTTCAGATGGATACCAATTGTTACGAGGATCTGGGACAAAAAGGCTACAGTTTCCAACCGGCGCACAGCTCGCCTGGCTCTGTTGCCCTCCGGAACTCTGGCTTTGGGACTGAAAGCTACCTGAACGCAGCAATCCCGGCTGGTTGGCAAGGAGACTTGAAAGTTCGTTACAAAGCCCATCCACACTGCCCTTCAGCCCATGATTGAACATATCGCCAAGCATGATCATACCGCCCTGCATCCACTGACCGGAACCAGCGAATTCGGGATGGTTGAATTGCGCCATAGTCCCATTACCGTTCAGCACAGCAAACAGCATGTGTGTCACTGCATCTGTACTGACGCCATAACGCATGGAAAGGTCGCTTACAATCTTATGGCCTTCAGGTGTGAGTTGTTGCATAATCTTCTCCTTAAAATTAATGTATTAGGCCAAGCCTGTGGATAGAATATTCTCTATTATTGCACCCGGGATGTAAAAAAGACATCCGAAAAATTACGGACATCCGCCTGCAGGAAGACAGCCGAAAATTCGGCCGGCAGATCTGTGATGCTGCCGGGGATATTCGCTCCCCAGTTTTGGGGGTGAGTACCCGCTTTCAAGGATCATCAAAAATGGTCCCCAATTGTGTTCCACAACAAAAAAAAGGCTTTCAGCAAAACCGCTGAAAGCCTTTTTTTATAATGGTCGGGACGACTGGATTTGAACCAGCGACCACTTGTCCCCCAGACAAGTGCGCTACCAGGCTGCGCTACGTCCCGTTAAAAGCAACGTCGGTGTATTTATCACTTCCGTTTAGGTATGTCAACAAAGATTATATTTTTTTCAAAAAATCTCAAAACACAATTTTTATCTAACCTTTTATCTAAATAAAGGCTCATGTTATGCTTAGGGGGCGTTTAGTGGTAGCTGGTGTATTCTACCTTAAGGTGCAACGCTTCTGAAAGAGGCCCTGATGCGAACCATTGTTGCCGTCAACCCGGACATGTACCCTGTCTATAGCCAAATGGCGTGTATATCGTTGACACTTTCCTTGATCTCCAGAACCGTGGTGGAAAGTCTGAAATACATTAGAGCCATGCCGACATTATGGGTCAGCACCTGCAGAAAAGAGAGGTCTTCCTCTGAAGGCTCCCACACCGTTGAATGATAAATTCTAAGAGCGCCGATTACCTTGCCCCGAATATTTATTGGAAGGGACACAATGGTCCGTACCCCCTCTTCTTCAGCTTTGTCAGGATACTGCAGTATATCGCTTTTTTGTGTATCTATGATGATAACTGGGGTGCGGTTTGACTCATGTTTCATGCTTTGATCAACCAATATAGGGCCTTTATTCACGTAGGCAGAGCTTAACCCTTCCGTGGCAAGAATCTCAAGTTCCTCCTTTTCTGTATTTATAATAAACAATGTGGCGCCCTTTGCACCTGTGGCACCAATTAGCATGCTTGTAAGCTGGGAACCCATCACGGTTAAATCATCTGATTTTGTAAGGGTTTCAATAATAAACTTATATGTATCCAGATCTATTTTATTTTGAAAAGACATGGAAACCTCCTTCATAAGGTCTGTTAAAAGTCCGACTACCTGTCCTCAGAAGCAATTTAATGGTTTTGACTTAACAATTTGCCAAAACTGTTTTTACCGTACAATTTCATTAGATTAAAACATAAACATCAACAGCACCTTTCAATCCATCAGATACCTTTTTGGAAACGCTTCTGGTAAAAAATTTTGCAATTTTACTAGGATTGCGGTTCATAACCACAGTGTCAAATTTTTTTTCTCTGACCAAGCTGATGATATCAGTGGCAATATCATTTTTCAGTGGCGTAAAAATATAATTTATCTGTGAACTTAAGAATCCACCCTTTACCAACTTTTCCTTTGCTTTCTGCAGTTCTTCTTCTCGAACTTTCTGAAATTGCCTCAAGTAAGACAAGTTGCCGGACATCTTTTCCATGACGGGGTTGTTGCGAACTTCAATTTTAGGGACCGGGGTATATGTGTGAAACAACGTAATACTGATGTCTTTGTCGTGAGCATAGTTTTGAACAACAAACTCTAACGACTTGTCATCATTGGACATAAAATTTGAAGGAACCAAAATATGGCGTGTGGTCATTCTCTCCTCCTTTCTTAAAAAGTGTTTTTTTGCAGATGGAGGTATCGGCTTGAGATAGTCAATTCATAGGAATTGCAGATTTCAAAAATAAAAACTGTCGAAATATACAGATTCAGCTGAGAGGCATAGAGAGCACTATCAAAATAACGGTCTTAATGGATTTATAACCTGTCAATAAATATAGCATATCACATGAAGGTTGTAAAATTCATCTTTAAACCTGTTCATTGTAGATTAAAAACCTGCAATACATGTATACTGAAATGTAAAAACACATTGGAAATTACAAAATGAATACAGAACATCTTTACAACGCCCTGAAAAAATCTATGATTAGACTTAAACGCTATCTAAAGGTTTAACGTTATGGATACGCCATATACCTCTGAAGATGTTTTCATACTTGCAGCATATGTTTTACTGGCACTTGTGTGCTCGTTCCTCTGTTCTGTTGCCGAGGCGGTTCTGCTAAGTATCACGCCATCTTACATTGAAGGTCTCAAGGAGAGAAATCCGAGACGTGCAGCTCTTTTAAACAAACTTAAAAACGACAATGTGGACCAATCCCTTTCCGCCATTTTAACTTTGAACACCATTGCCCATACAGTGGGTGCTGTCGGCGCAGGTGCCAAAGCCACTGTGGTATTCGGTAATGCCTGGTTCGGTCTGTTTTCAGCGGTTATGACTTTGATGATTCTTTTCATTTCCGAGATCGTTCCCAAAACAATCGGAGCAGTTTACTGGTCTGTTCTTGTGGTCCCCACCGCACGTTTTGTTCAATTTTTAATAGTGATCCTTTACCCTGTGGTCTGGATTTCGGAAAAGCTGACAGCCTTCATTTCACGTAATAGAATTATTAATGATTCCAGCAGGGATGAGTTGATTGCCATGGCCTCCTTGGGGGTTAAAACCGGACAACTGCACAGTAAAGAGTCCAGAATTATCAAAAATCTGCTTCGATTCGAATCTTTGAGGCCATCGGATATCATGACCCCGCGAACCGTAATTTTTGCCCTGCCCGAAGACATGCAAATCTCAGAAGCCCTGCCCATCATCAGCCAAAAACCATTTTCAAGAATTCCGGTTTATACAAATAGCCTGGACAATATCACCGGATTTATTCTCAGGGTAGACTTACTGCTCCGCTCGACACAGGATTGCACAGATTCCTGGACCGGCATGCCAGAAATGCAAACAAGCGACTGCATCAAGGCCTTAAAACGAAATATTTTATCTGTTCCGGAATCCATATCCGTGACATCTCTTTTTGAGCAATCCTTGAAAAACCGCCACCACATCGCCGTTATCATCAATGAACATGGCGGCACTCAAGGCCTGGTGACCCTGGAAGATTTAATCGAAAGCATTATTGGCATGGAGATTGTTGATGAGACTGACGACGTGGAAGATATGCGTATCCTGGCCAGAAAGCGGTGGGTGAAACGAGCCGAAGAGATGGGGATCAAAGATGTATCGATTTAGTGTTTGAAAAGACAAGCGTTACGCCATGAAATGCTCTTCAGGCAATTTAAATCTGACTTTTTACGAGTGTTGTCAAAATTTTGTCATGTGTTTGGTCGAAAAATTGGCCGGGCACACAGCGTGGATATATCTATTTTCATTCAAACACTTTTTAAATTTAACACCGGTAGAATCCTCGAACAATGAGGGCAACTTTGCACTTTACCAAAAAGAAAACAGCAAAAATTGGAGACCAAAACAGAATTTTTAGCGGAACCATGGTGCCATCCGAGTCATATAGACAAATGGAACGCCATCCAAAATTTTAAAATCCCTACAGATCCAGCTATATCATTTATCAAATTCTTTCTTCATGAACTGATAAATTGCAGAAAAATCTTTGCGGCCCAGACCGTCTTGCTTTGCTGCGGCATAAAGTTCCTTTGAACAGTTTGCCAGTGGCAGAGGCTGGTCTTGTTCATAAGCGGTTAAAGCTGCCAGATGCAGATCCTTGTACATCCACTCCAAAGGAAACTGGGCTTCAAAATTGTCTTTTCGGATCATTTCCGCCTTGGCCTGGGTAAAAGGTGCACAGACCGACATTTTGGGCAGAGTATCTAATAGAAACTCTCTTGGGAATCCAAGTTTTTCACCGAGTAGTATGTTTTCCGAAAGCGCCAGCATAGCCTGGGCTAACAGCGAATTTACCAACATTTTAAATGCCGTTCCTTTGCCCGGTTCTCCCACATGCATAATTTTTTGTCCCATATGCTCCAGCAAGGGTCTTACAACTGCCAAATCCTTTTCTTCAGCGCCGACAATGAAGGTAAGATCAGCGTTTTCAGCATTGGGTTTTGTGCCGGATACAGGCGCATCCATAAACCGGACACCGAACGCCTTGGCCATTAAAAAACTTTTTTGGGAAAAAGAGGGATTGACGGTTGAGCAATCCACCCAGATCGCATTCTCCTTCATTGCCGGTAGAAAACCTTTTTTTAAAAATGCTACCGTTTCAACCACTTCCGGAGAAGCCAGCATGGTAAATACAACATCAGCATCCTTGACTGCACCCCGATATGAATTAGCTGCAATCGCGCCCTGCGCCACCAATGTTTGAATAGGTTCGTCAGATCGGTTGAAAATTGTCAATGCCTTATTATTTTTCAGCAAATTTGCGGCCATCCGTCTGCCCATGATTCCCAGTCCAATAAATGCAACTTGCATTTTATCTCCTTTAGGCTCTAAATAGTAAATTTAAAAAGTCAAACCTTCTCAAAAAACCGTCCGATCCGCCCAGGCTCAGGATTCAAGAGGTTAATGGTGAATTTCTCTTGATCATCGTTTGCAGGCGCGGGGATGCCCAGGAGAGTGGGGGAGCCGTTTTTCATTTTTATACGAAAAATTTCTCCGATCTAACGGTTTAATTTTTCATTGCTGGAAAATGGATGCCTGATTTAAGGTAACTCTGAAACCATAGAATATCAACATGATAATTTTGAAGCGGTCTCTAAAGAGCTTCGCTTGTACAGAAATATAAATCAGAAGCACAAACGTGCAAATGTGCCGATTATAAATTATTCTCGCAGGTATCCAGTTTAGAATGTCCGAAACCAAGCCTGATTTTCACCGGGACAATCTATCCCGCGAATTAAGCCCCCCCCCTCCCCCGCCCCCGGTGTTGAATCATGCAAGCCTTTCTTCTGCACTGGAATGGCTTATCAATAAGCCGAAGAACAATATGGGCTGTCAGTCGTTCTCAACATGAATACAAAATTGAAGGCAGGAGAAAAACAAATAAGCACCTTTCTTTTCCGTCGGTTCAGGAATTACTGCTCAATATAATCCTTGCTGAATCTTAATAAAAAATATGAGTGTTTCAGCGATAGTCAATATTGCGAGCATATAAAAATATTATACATAACTAACAACAAATATTATTAAAATAGACATGAGCCGTCGGGGTCAAATGTCTGCGACAAGCCTGCCTCCATAATTTTAGCTTAAAATTCGGCCGGATTCTATTCGTTTCCAACGAATTGAGTTTGAGTTCAAGAAGCATTTGTCAATGGATTGCCGGTGACCCTGCTTGCGGAGTATGGAGAGATCCTCAATCACCATGGGGAAAAAAAGTAAAGAGAGACCCTCCCCGATTCAGGCCGACATTCACTTGACCCCTGCTGGTGCATATGCGATATCAAAGCATACATAAAACCGGGTGTTGCAATATTTATGGAGTTCACCGATGTATAATACCTTTTTTAATCTCAGGGAAAAACCGTTTCAACTGGTCCCTAATCCAGACTTCTTATTTTTAGGTAAAAGCCATGAAGACGCCCTGGCCCATCTGACCTATGCCGTCTCACAGGGAGACGGATTTGTCAAAATCACAGGGGAAGTCGGCACCGGTAAAACCACTCTTTGCCGAGTGTTCCTTGAGAAACTGGGCTCCAACACGGAAGCCGCCTTTATCTTCAACTCCAAGGTCAATGCAATCCAGCTTTTAAAAATGGTTCACCGGGAGCTGGGAATTAAAAGTTGTGCCGAAGACCCGTGTGATCTCACCCATGACCTGAACACCTATCTCTTGGAAAAAAAGGCCGCCGGCATATCGGTCATTCTCCTCATTGATGAAGCACAGAACCTGGCCAAAGAGACCCTGGAACAACTGAGGATGCTCTCCAACCTGGAAACCACACGAAGTAAACTGTTACAGATCATCCTGGTGGGTCAGCCCGAACTACGGGATCTATTGGACCACCATGAGCTGCGGCAATTAAAGCAAAGAATTAACATCAGCTGCCACATCCGCCCCCTGGGTCGCCAAGAAACCCTGGACTATATTTCTCACCGAATCAGCGTAGCCTCCAACCGGCCACAATCTTTGTTCACCCCTTCGGCCCTGAAAGGGATTTATGCATTTTCCATAGGGATTCCCCGGCTTATCAACATCATATGTGACCGTGCCTTGCTGGTTGCCTACAGCCGGCAAAGGAAAAAAGTGAGTGCCCGCCATGTCGCCGCCGCTGTCCGGGAACTGGAGTCTGTAAATTCACGGCAGCGGGTTTCCTGGAAATCCAGTTCCCGGAAAGTTGCCGCAGCGGCCTTTGCCGCTCTGATCCTTATCACTGCAGCTTATACGTTATACGCCAACGGAATCTTTAACCGGCATAAAACGGTTGTAAACACCATATCTGAAACAAATTCGTCACAGACCCCCTCAGAAATCACTCCCAGCCTGGCGATTCAGAATAACAAGGTGGCTCCGGCGCGAATCGTAAAACCGGTTTCGGAACCGTCCCTCAGCCCCGAACCGGACTTGGCAATGGTGGTGGGGCCACTTCAGGCCCCTGCCGTGCACCCGGTTGAAGCAGCCGGAACCCCGCCGCAGCTTCCGCCCCTTGAAGGGGGCGACGTCCGGGAAACTTTATTGGGTATCCAAAGTGCCATCAACAGAAAGGAAGCCTTTGGCTACCTGGCCGCCCTGTGGAAAAAGCCCGTACCGGAAAAACTGGCAGTGCTGGATGGACAGATCGCCCCCAACGATTATTTTTTTAAAATAGCCGCCGCCGGAAGCGGCCTGAAACTGCTCACCCTGGACACTGATCTGCGAAAGGCCCTGAAACTGAATCTTCCAGTGATTTTTGAATACAGAATCTCTTTCCAGTATGAAAAAGGATTTGCAGGTATTGAAGCCGTAACCCCCGACAACCACTGCATCCTCTTTACCGGTGCCGGACAACAAAAATATAGGGTGCCAATGGCGGAACTGCTCCCGTTTCTGAACGGGAAAATGTATATTGCATGGGAAGACGGACTCGGGGCAAACCGCATCATAAGTGACAATGGACCAAAGGATGCCGTCATTACACTGAAACTGCTGCTATCTGAACTCGGATTTCCCATGCAAAATTTCTCCCCGGCTTACGACACGTATGTCCAGGATGCCCTGAGGCAAGTTCAAAATGAGGCCGGGATTGCCCAGGACGGTATTGCAGGCCCGGAGACCCGGATCGCCTTGCTCCGGAAAAGCAGGGGAGATGGGGTCCCCCAGCTATCGGCCTCCCCTCTTAACCATTTAAACCGATAAAATAGCCGGAACACATAATGAGCACGATCCTCAGAGCCCTGAAACAGGCAGAAAAAGAAAGCAGGCAGCATACCACCCCGCCCTCCTTTGACAGCGGGCTCAATGAGGTGGGGAGCCCCAAAGAGGCCGCCCTCTTTATCCCGCGGCGGGTCATACTCATTTCTCTTATCCTTTTTATTGGCGGGATCTCCTTTGTCTATTTGCTCTCCCCTTCCCAGGAAAAGGCCGAGCGACCCGCCCCTGCTCCGGTGCAAAAAAAAGAGATCACATCACTGGAGGAACCACCCCGGCCCATCGTTATCAAGCCGTTGTCGCCGGCACCTGCCCCTCCCCGCCTCCCCAGCCCTGAATCCATGGTAAAACCGGCACCCAAGCCGCCCCTAACGGTAGAAAAAACTGCGCCGCCGACCCCACCACGACCCAGCACACCCGAAAAGTCCAAAGCACCTCCAGTACCGGAACCAGTCTTTACGCCAGTGACGGCAAAATCATCGAGCACCCCGGAAGTTCCTCTGTTAAAGGACAAGTCCCTGAAAATTCAGGCCATTTCTTGGGACCAGGACCCCACAAACCGTATTACCGTCATCAATAACAGTATTCTCAACGAAGGGGATGCCATCCAGGGGTTCCAAGTCCTCCGCATCGAAAAGGAGGCTGTTCTTTTAAATGGCAATGGAAGGAATTACCGCCTGAAATTCCGCTACCGGTAAAAAAAGGATAAAAACGGCCTTAATTGGTGCCCCCTCAATCTATAATTTATAGCCAAAGCCGTTGGTAATAAGGGCTTTGACTACTTTCATTCTTTCCGGCTGGGATTTAGGGTTGGCCACTTTTGATACCATTATGTATAAAATTTAGTCCTTATCTAAAAAAACATTACTTAAACACAACAATCTATAACTTTTTTTTCACACTTTTTTTAATTAATTTCAATATATTAAACCATATCTCTTTCAATTTTTATATTAAGGCATTTTTTTTGCTTAGTTAAATTTTATTGTAATCCATTAGGGTATGCCTATTACAACACAGGAGGGTGTGACCATAAACCCTGATGGGAGAATAATTGATATAAAAATCGAAAGGAGTTTGTTTATGAAAAGTCTACTAAAATTCACTGCAGGAGTATTTTTAGCCTTTCTCTTGCTAACAAATGCCAATGCAACCCCCACTCAATTCGTCAGTGGAACGGGCAATTGGTACGAAGTAATCTTAACAACCGTAAATTGGGATAGTGCGAATATCCTTGCCGAATCATCCTCTTATAATGGACTTGATGGCCATTTAGTGACTGTGACCTCTGATTCCGAATGGACTTTTATAAAAAGCCTGACTGATTATCGTGACAATTTATGGCTTGGTGGAACGGATAGTGTTACCGAAGGAACATGGACGTGGGTTACAGGTGAAGCATTTTCTTTTACTGCTTGGGCGAGTGGCGAACCTAACGATCTCAGAAATGAGGATTACTTGGAGACTTGGCAAAGCGGCAATACCTGGAATGATATTGCGGGTACAAGCACCAATTATGGTTACATTATTGAATATGAGGAAACGTCAGCTGTACCAGAACCTGCAACTATGATTCTTTTCGGTGTTGGCATTTTAGGTCTTGCAGGGGTATCAAGAAAAAAAATAATACAATTTTATAATAGTAATCGCTGAAAAAGGCAGGGTCAAAAATGACTTTGCCTTTTTTTATTTTTCATTCGGCTATACTTGTATCATATCAGATTGAACAAAATACTATAGACCGTCGTTTATAGTATATGAAATCAATTTCTTGAATGTGCTTGATCCTGAAAACGAAAACGGCGACTCAACCTTCCAACATCTTTCTCATTGACCAAACTGCAAGTGGATGGGGCCATATTTCAGACCCTTGAGCATCTGTTCAACTTTTGTTATACCTTGCTTGGCACAACGCAACATCCTATCTGTTTATCTGTAAACTTGAGGAAGTTATATGCTAAAATTTAGCGACATCAATATTGGCCCGAAATTGGTCTCTCTATTCATTTTTACCGGGATTATTCCACTCTGTATCGCAGGTTTTTTCAGCAGTCGAATGGCAATAGACGCACTGATGGATAAATCCTTCAATCAGTTGATCACTGTGCAGGAACTCAGGAGAAGTGAACTCCAGAATACTTTCAAAGATCAATACACATCCATTCGGATGATTGCCCAAAATCCCCAAACCATTAAATTTATTAATGACTTGATTTCCGATCAAGGAAAGTCCAATGGCGGGCTGCGTGTGGATTCGGAACAACAAACAAATTCTTATATCCAGTATTTTAAGAAATATAGTAAAATGAGCGGCTACAAAGATCTTATCGTAGTCGACGCACAAAGCGAAAACGTATTGCTAAGTACTGAAGGAAAAACCCATAGGACTGCTAACTTATTAAGTGGTGAGTTCAAACAGTCCGGCCTTGTAAAAGTATTTCAGAAAGTTGTCGAATCTAAAAAAGGGGGAGTTGAGGATTTCGCATCTTATGAACCTTCAGGGGGAATCCAGAGTGCTTTTTACGGTGAACCGGTTTTTGATTCACAAGAGAAATTAATTGCAGTAATTGTTGTTCAGTTGCCTCCTTCCTTTTTAACAAATATCATTGAATCAAGAAAAGGAATGGGGCAGACAGGTGAATCTTATATCGTCGGCTGGAGTAAAAAAAACAAGCGGTTTGAGTTTAGAACGGATCTTCGGACCATGGGAGACGGCAAATATGTTACCGGTGCTGCTTTGGGTAAGTTGAATTACTGGGAAGATGCGGTAAAGTATGGCGTCAAGGGAAACCACGGTACGTATATTGACAGTGCAGGGAAAAAAGTTCTCGCCGCATACAACCTTCTGGATGTCAACGGTGTTGAATGGTATTTGATTTCTAAAATTGATAAATTTGAAGTCGAATCCCCGGTTCGGGCCATTATTATAAAAGGGCTGGGCATTTCCTCGGTTTTAATTATTTTTATTGGTGTTGCCGCATTCATTATGGCAAGGAAATTTACAAGGCCGATTATCGAGGATATGGAATTTGCACAGGCCATTTCAGAAGGAAATTTTGAAAAACAAATTGAATTGAATCAAAAAGATGAGCTTGGACAACTGGCTGATGCTTTGAATCGGATGGCAAGAGAGCTGTACGAAATCGACTGGATGAAAAACGGAAAAGAAGGGTTGAATGATGCCTTGCGCGGCGAACATGACGATCACTCACTGGCACAGCAATTTATTTCTTTCATCGTCAAACACCTTAACGCACAGATCGGGGCGGTCTATCAGTGCAACGGAAGCGATTTGAAGCTGATCGGTAGCTACGCATTCACAGACCGAAAAGGTAATTTCAACCATATTAAAATCGGTGAGGGTATGGTTGGTCAGGCAGCTGCAGAAAGAGAAATGATCAATTTTACGGATGTGGAAGATGATGCGCCCAAGATCAACTACGGCGCAGGAGAACGGCCGGCACTGAATTATTTGATTGTCCCGTTGCTTTATCAAGAAGCGCTTTTAGGGGTATTCCTGGTGGGGGCTGTAAATCGGTTTACGCACCTACAGCTTGATTTCATCAAACAAAATACGGATAATACGGCAATCCGCATGAATACTGTAAGATCCCAGCAGACGATTAAAGAATTATATAAACAAGCTCAAGAGCAACAGGCTGAACTGGAATTAAAAAACAAAACACTGGAAGCACAGACCCAGAAGCTTAAGGCATCGGAAGCGGAGCTGCAGGCGCAGCAGGAAGAGCTTCGTGTCACCAATGAAGAACTAGAAGAGCAGGCAAATAAATTAAAAGAATCAGAAGCTGAACTTCAGGCCCAGCAAGAAGAGCTTCGCGTCACCAATGAAGAGTTGGAAACCCATGCAAAGACCCTGGAAAAGCAGCAGGAAGAGATGCGTCTGAGAAATGAAGACCTGGAGAATGCCCAGGTCATTATCAAAAATAAGGCAAAGGAAGTTGAAATTGCCAGTAAATATAAATCCGAGTTCCTTGCCAATATGTCTCATGAATTAAGAACCCCGCTGAACAGTATCCTTATCCTCTCCCAGGTTCTGTCAAAAAACAAAGAGGAAAACCTGACCCAAAAGCAGATTCAATCCGCTTCAACCATTCATTCATCAGGCAAAGACCTGTTGAACCTGATTAATGAAATTCTTGATCTGTCAAGAATTGAATCCGGCAGGGTCGAAATCATGACAACGGATGTTGAAGTTAAGAATATAGTGAAAGATTTAAACCGGACCTTTAAGTATATTTCTGAACAAAAACAGGTCGGTTTCAATATCAATGTTGATCCGGCGGTACCAGGCACTATTCAAACGGATGATCTCCGCCTCCAGCAGATTTTAAGAAATCTGCTGACAAATGCGTTTAAATTCACAAAAGAGGGCGCAGTTGATCTTATTATATCCCGACCGGGCGTGGATATCGTTATGAGTACGGATCTGAGGGTGGATACTTCTATTGCTTTTGCTGTCAGGGATGACGGTATCGGAATTCCGGAAGACAAACAGGCCGTCATTTTTGAGGCTTTCCAGCAGGCAGACGGCAGTACGAACCGAAAGTACGGCGGAACCGGTCTTGGTTTATCTATTTCAAGAGAACTTGCCAAACTGCTCGGTGGGTTTATCCATCTTGAAAGCCGTGTGGATCAGGGCAGCACCTTTACTGTCGTCATTCCTGAGAACCATGAAAATCATCCGCCGGAAGCCCAAACCAGGGAAAATACTGTGCCGAAATCGGAAGAGCCGACACAAAAACCGGCACCGGAAAACGCTTCAAAAAAGTCGGGCCTGCCGGACGGCGTATCTCTCAAGGGTGACTTTGTCAGGGATGACAGAGAAAAATTAAATCCTGGGGACAAGGTGTTGCTGGTTATCGAAGATGATTATAAATCCGCCAAACTGATGCGGGATTTTTCAAGAGAACGTGGGTTTAAATGCATCGTGGCTGAAAACGGGGAAACCGGACTTCATTTTGCCGAATATTATTTGCCCAGTGCTATTATCCTGGATATTGGGCTGCCCGGTATCGACGGCTGGACGGTTATGGAACGGCTGAAAAATAATTCCAGCCTGAGTCATATTCCGGTTCATTTCATGTCCGCAAACGAGGGGACTATGGATGCTATGCGCATGGGCGCTATCGGGTTTTTATCCAAACCGATCAGCATTGTAAAGGTTGATGAAACCTTTGCAACTATTGAAAATATTATTGCCAAACCGATTAAAAATCTTTTAATCGTAGAAGATGATCCTATCCAAAGCAAAAGTATGAAGGCGTTGATTGGCAACGGGGATGTAGTTACGACGATTGTGTCAACCGGGGAAGAAGCGTATCAAAAGCTTTCAGAAGGCCTGTTTGACTGCATGGTACTGGACCTTGGCCTGGAAGATATGTCCGGATTTGAGCTGCTTGAAAAAATAGATAAAAATTATTTGTTATCCAAAATTCCGGTTATCGTTTACACCGGCAGGGAACTATCGGAAAAAGAAGATAAACAGCTTCGCAGGTATACGGAGAGCATCATTATCAAAGGCGCCAAATCTCCGGAGCGGCTCCTGGAAGAATCTGCCTTGTTCCTGCATCGTGTTGAGTCAAATCTTCCAAAGGATAAACAGAAAATATTGAAAATGGTGCATGCCAAAGAAACCGTACTGGGTGAAAAAACGATCCTGGTTGCTGATGACGATATAAGAAATATTTTTGCACTCTCAAGTATTCTCGAAGAAAAAGGCATGACGGTTATTGTTGCCCGGGACGGGGTGGAAGCCCTTGAAAAGGTAAAAAAACACAAAGAGATTGATATTGTTTTGATGGATATCATGATGCCGAATATGGATGGGTATGAAGCAATAAAAAAGATACGCAAAGATATCAGGAATAAAAAATTGCCCATTATTGCACTGACCGCTAAGGCCATGAAAGGCGACCGGAATAAATGTATTGATGCCGGCGCGAATGATTATCTGGCAAAACCCGTTGATACGGATAAATTGGTTGCCATGCTCAGAGTCTGGTTATATTAATGATCAGTGCCGGGGAAAACATTAAAAATGAGCAGATAGAAATCAAGCTGTTGCTTGAGGCGGTCAGCCTGAAATATGGTTATGATTTTAAAAATTACTCTTTTGCACATTTAAAACGCAGACTTGGAAATCGTCTGAACTTGAGCGATATGGACAATTTTTCACAAATGCAGCATCGTTTAATTTACGATGAGTCCTTTTTTAATTCGCTTTTGCTCGATTTGTCGATCAATGTGACAGAGATGTTCAGAGATCCGTGGGTTTATAAAAAAATCAGGAGAACTGTTATCCCTGTTTTGAAGACCTATCCATATATTAAAGTCTGGCATGCAGGTTGTTCAACCGGGCAGGAAGTCTATTCAATGGCTATTCTTCTTGAAGAGGAAGGTATGAAAAAAAGAGCCCAGCTGTATGCAACGGATTTTAATGAACTCATTTTATCCAAGGCCAAAGACGGTATCTACCCGATGGATGTGATGCGGGAATATATAAATAACTATCAGAAATCGGGCGGGAAAAAAGATTTTTCAGACTATTATGCTGCTGACTATAGCCATGCGGTTATAAAGTGTGGCCTGAGGGATAAAATCCTTTTTTCATCTCATAATCTGGTTACGGATGGGGTTTTTGGTGAAATGAATCTGATTGTCTGTCGTAACGTTTTGATTTATTTTAACAAAAATCTTCAGGATAGAGTTCTAAAATTATTTCATGACAGTCTCTGCCCGGGCGGGTTCCTATGCCTGGGCACTAAGGAAAGCGTCAAATTTTCCGAATTATCAGATGCATTTGAAATCGTCTGTGACCAGGAAAAAATATATCGTAAGCGGCGTTAATCGAAAGGGACAATATAAATGGCAGTATCGAAACATTCATATGAAGCTATTGTGCTTGGCGTTTCAGCCGGCGGACTGGACGCGCTGGCAGAGATTCTGCCTAAGTTTGACAAAGACATGACGCTTCCTGTCATGATTGTGCAGCACCAAAGTCATGATTCTGATGATTTTCTGGTCAGATACTTTGATCGTTTGTGTCTGCATTCAGTCAGAGAGGTCGAAGATAAAATGCCGGTGGAATCCGGCACAATTTATTTTGCACCGGTCAACTACCATCTATTGGTGGAACCCGATAAAACCCTTTCCCTGTCAATAGAAGCCCGGGTGAATTACTCACGCCCTTCTATTGATGTCCTGTTTGAATCAGCAGCGGATACTTACACGGACAGGCTGGTCGGCATCATCCTGACCGGGGCTAACCAAGACGGAACAAATGGTGCGGCCAGGATTAAAAAACTGGGGGGACTGATTATCGTCCAGGATCCTGAGACCGCCGAGGCTGAAACCATGCCGATGTCCGTGATCAAGCATGTCCAGGTAGACCATGTCCTTTCTTTGAATAGGATAGGAGATTTTGTTAACAGATTGAATTTAAAAGAAAACTTATGAAGAAAATTTCCGTACTGGCCGTTGATGACCGGCCTGAAAACCTTTTGGCCTTGGAGAATCTCCTTGAATCTCCGGAACTTAATATCGTAAAAGCCGGCTCCGGGCGTGAGGCGTTGCTCAAAACACTAAATCATGACTTTGCGCTTATCCTTCTTGATGTTCAGATGCCTGATATGAACGGATATGAGACGGCTGAACTGTTAAGAAGTGTTAAAAAGACAAGGACAATCCCTATTATTTTCGTTACAGCTGCTAACAAAGAAGATCATCATGTGTTTAAGGGGTATGAATCGGGTGCGGTTGATTATCTTCTTAAACCATTGGAACCGGTTATTCTTACAAGTAAGGTAAAAATATTCATTGAACTGTATAAGCAAAGAATACTGCTTGAAGAAAAAACAGAAGAGATCCGAAGCTTGAAGAATTACCTGTCTAATATTATTGATTCCATGCCTTCCATTCTTATCGGCGTGGATAACAAAACCCGGATCACACATTGGAATCTTCGGGCCAGGGAAATAACCCGCATATCAAAGGAGGTGGCCAAAGGCAAACCGCTTGAAAAGATATTTCCACAACTTGAAAATGGGGCGGAATATGTACACAAAGCAATTGAATCCCAGCAGGTTTATCATCATCCACGTTCCACAAGGCAGGAGAACGGACGGCTTGTTTATGAAGACATAACCATTTATCCGCTGGTATCCAATGGCATGGAAGGCGCTGTAATCCGAATTGATGATGCAACCGAACGGGTTCAAATAGAAGAGATGATGACCGAAACGGAAAAAATGATTTCTTTAGGAGGCCTTGCAGCAGGCATCGCCCATGAAATCAATAATCCCCTGGCAGGGATGATGCAGAGTGCATTTGTCATGAAGTCCAGGCTTGAAAATACTAATATGCCTGCAAATTTACAAGTAGCAGAAGAGCTCAGTATTAAAATAGAGGATGTCAGGGCGTTTATGGACAAGAGGGATATTTTTCGTATGATTGATACGATTCATAACTCGGGCTCACGAGCGGCTGAGATCGTTAATTCTATGCTTATTTTTGCAAGAAAATCGGATGCCGACGACATGTCTTTGCACTACCTTAACACGCTTATGGATGAAATTCTGGAACTGGCTGCCACAGACTATGACCTTAAAAAAGAATATGATTTTAAATCTATTGAAATCATAAAACAATATGATGAAAGATTGCCCATGCTGCCCTGTGAGCCCGCAAGGATCCAGCAGGTGCTGCTGAACGTTCTCCGTAATGGTGCCCAGGCAATGCACGCTGATAGAACAAAATTTCCCAGATTTATCATTAAAATATACAAAGCCGAAGAATCTGACATGGTCTGCATCGAAATCAAGGATAATGGACCAGGTATAGATGAGGACACCCGCTCAAAGGTATTTGATCCGTTCTTTACGACTAAACCGATTGGTATAGGAACGGGATTAGGACTCTCTGTTTCTTATTTTATCATCACCAAAAATCATAAAGGCCAAATGGATGTCATTTCTAAACCAGGCAGCGGGGCTACTTTTATAATTAGACTTCCTATTAAAAGGGATTAATCGTAGCAAAATATGCTAATAAACCGAATTTACAGTATTTTCTATCACCTCACGCTTTTTTTTTTGCCAAACTGTACCCGGTGGACGCCTAATGCGATGGATGCCGGGCAGAACCTTAAAAGAAAAGCCATGTCCGTGCGGGTGGCGTCCTGGGCGCCTACGGAGACCTGGTCAAAATACTGCCGGGCGAACTGTACGGTTTCATACAGGGTGTCCAGCACCCAATTCTCATCCTTTTCAAAGATCTTAAGCAGAATGGACGACGTGGGAAAACTGATATGTACCCCGGGAGTATTGCAGCCAATGGCCAGTTCAATATCTTGTTTGACTGCCCGGTACCAGCTGGTGAGTTCGGTGGGCAGTCAAACTGGCTATGGCCTCAATTTCCCTGCATACAAACTCGCCCATGGCAGGAATGCCCACTTCGATTTCGTCAACGCCGCATTCGGCAAGCTGACTGGCGATAGTCAATTTTTCCAGAGGTCTGAAGAAGACACCCGGGGCCTGTTCCCCGTCCCGGAGGGTGGTGTCGACCATCCAGACCCGCATATCATTAGTTTTCATTATAATTCGTACTCCTTTCTGCACTGATGTATGAATCAGGTGTGGGCCCGGACACAAGGATCGTGTGGCAATCCTTAATGGTCCGGGCAAAATTGTACCATCTGATCTCTCTGCCGCCGGGCCTGGGTAAGGTTCGTGTTTCCACCAACGTCGGCGAATCAGATTTAAGTCATAGATATGCATTTTCGTGGCTTCTCCCAGGTGATGATTGATCAGCGCACCTTCTCGGGTGGCCAGGGCCACATACGGCCTTGGTTCGCTGGCACTGAGCGCAAAAGTATCCACACCCATTTCACCCATCTTCTTGGCAACCTCGACCATGAGCTCATCATTGATACTGGGCAAAAGAATGGAATTGACCTTAACCATGATATCGCGTTCTTTAAGACCTTTAACCGCAGCAAGCTGACGTTCCAATAGTAGTTTTGCTCCCTGGGCCGGTCCCACGGAGCGCTTGCCGTCCCTTAGCCAGGAATAAATTTTTGCACCGATTTCAGGGTCCACCGCATTGATGGTGATACTCACATGGGTGGTATTGACAGCTTTCAAATCATCCAGGTAGGGATGGATATTCAGGCCGTTGGTGGCCACGCACAGTAGCATGTCCGGATAGGCGGCGCGCACCCGCTTCAATGTTTCCATGGTTTTGTCGCCGTTGGCAAAGGGATCGCCCGGGCCGACAATGCACACCACAGATGTGTTGGGTTTGGCCTCAACCACCTCTGATAGATAGGCCATGGCCTGGTCCGGGGTCAGCAGGGACGAAGAAACCCCGGGCCGGCTTTCGTTGACACAGTCAAACTTTCGGTTACAGAAGTTGCACTGGATGTTGCAGGCCGGCGCAACGCCGAGGGTGGCTTAAAAGACAAGCAGATGGGCGATTTTATTTTGATCATGGGCCTTATCTACATTCATCATAATTTACAAATTTCCTTGACACCGCCGATGAACAGGTCGGCATCCTTTTCTACGGCATATTTAGCCAGCTCAAGAGGCTTTGAGTCATCTAAAATAACGGTGCCGTCGTTGCACATCTGCCGGAGCACCTCATAATCTTCCTTGGTACCGGTCTGGGAACCGGCAAGGACCACTTCCATGTCCAGGGTTTTCAATGCCTTGATCAGGGAAAATGCCTTGAATGCACCGCCCACGTAGATGGCGGCTTTTTTGCCTTCAAGATCCTTTTTCATGTTTTCAAGACGTGGAACAATATCCTTGACCTCTTTTTTGATCAGTTCCTGGGTCTTTTTTAAAATGTCCGGGCTTTTATTAAAATGCACAGCCACTTGGTACAGGGCATCCGAGGTATCTTCAATACCGAAATAGGAGACCTTTATAAAAGGGATGCCGTACGCTTCTTCCATCTGTTTTGCCAGGTGGGTGACCGACCCTGAACATTGGACCACGTTCAGAGCGGCATTGCGCGCCTGCTGGACTTCTTCCACCCGGCCGTCACCAGTGATCCCTGAGACTACTTTTACCCCCATGGCCTCATAATACTTTTTGATAATCCATGTTTCTCCGCCAATATTGAATTCACCCAAAATATTGATAGAGTCGGGAATGGTGACCTGAGGGGCCTTGTTTCTTTAAATCAGCTCAAGCAATGCTTTTTTGAGGTTTTTTCCCCGCCATAGATAATATCACGTTGAAAAACTCATCCGATGAAGCCCCGGCCCGGAAGACAGGGCCCCTCTGATATCCCAGGTATATGAGACACACCCGATGGGGCCGTGAATTAGGTGCAAGGCGTCGGCAATGGGGTAAGGCACCACTCTGGAGCCGCAGAACACACAAACCCGCTGGCTGACTGCGCCGGCCAGACTCTTGGTATCACATGCCATATCAAAGAGTTGGCTACCCTTCTGGTAGATCTATTTTTCCCGCTGTTTGAGTACCGAGATGGAGGTCATTTTATTTATCCTTATTTATCAAGTAATAATCTTTTTTTATGTCTTTGAGTCTCATCTATGCCTCCTATTTTGCAGTTAATCATGAGCTTAAAACTCGCCATGAATCTCAGGGTCGCATATCTTGTACCAAATCTCAAAATAAGGGTGTATACGCAGAATAACAGATAGTTAGATATAATAATTAACTAAGCTATTTCTACTGCATCACATAATGAGACATAACAGATACAGTTAGATGGAGACACATTTGTTTCCATCATACAATCTAATGATATGAAAAAATTATCTCCCATCGAGCGGGCGGGCAAAAAATTCAAGGGGTGCTGTGAAAACACACCCTTTTAAGTGTTGAAATTCAATCCATAGTTGCTATCTTTTGGGTATAACTCCGAGGATATTATTATGGTCACTAAAATAATATCAATTACCAATATTGGGACCAAAAACAGAATAGATCCCAAAGACAGAACAATAGGATTCAATGCAGGGATCCCTGGCCGTAAGAAAGAGCGGCGCAATAAACCGTATGACCGCAGAAAAAGTGTCAGAGAAGGTGTGATTGTTACGTTGTCCTTTAAAAAAAATCGCAGAAAAAATCCTGACCGACGCGATATTCAGACATCAGGCGGGCTCGTTCCCGCAGATAATTCCAAAGGATCTATTTATGATGTTAATGGATAATTAATGGTTGCCATGGACCAATCATTACCCTTGAACGGGGTATTTAATCCATGCAGCGCTGTTTAATGTGGAGAGTTTTCCATTTTAGATGGAATTATTACGATAGGGAGACGCCCCATTTTTTGGGTGATTGGGTATTTGCATTACACACAAAAATCAGTTCCCCATTCTATCAGGAAATGTTTGAACCCTGGATGCAAAAAAGATTAGGTCAAAAGGACCAGTCTCCGCAAAATTGCGGGATCATGTGTATGGGTGGTAGCCTGGTTTAAAGGTGCAGGGAAATCATCTTGAACTCGATTGTATGGTCCTATAAATAATCTAAGAACTATGCAACAGATTGTTTCTTGTTTGGACTTATTGCAACGGGGTTATAAAAAGCACAGTCTTATTATTGATCGATGAATTGGCAGGAGGCAGGTCGAAAATTCAGATAACCATATCCGTGATGATGCCGGGGGGCTTTCCCCATTTTTGGGAGAAGAAGATCCTACCCATGATTTTAAAAGTGGGCAAAATGGACCCTGAAAATAAAAAAGGCTTTCAACCTAAAAGCTGAAAACCCTTGTCTTTTGTGGCGCGCCCGGCGCGATTCGAACACGCGACCCCTTGATTCGTAGTCGGGTTCAACAGTCTTCACGTTTTTTCACTTCATACCACAAATGCCTTGATATAACTTGACTTTACCATCAAATCGCCCTACCCTACCTTCATAAATTTTCACATAAAAGCACCCTACATCACACGAAAAGTGGGGACTATGTGGGGACTGGATTGGGCGTACTGATTCAAACAGCAACGGAGCAAAGGGGTCGGGTGATGGCAAAATGGAATAGCACGAAGTACCCAGGCGTGAGATACAGGGAGCATAAAACCCGCAAGCATGGCATAAGGCCGGATCAATATTACGCCATCCGCTACCAGAAGGACGGGCGGCGGAAAGAGGAAGGCGTAGGATGGGCGTCCGAGGGCTGGACACCATCTAAGGTGGCGCTTAAACTGGCTGAATTAAAAGCCGCGGCCACAACTGGTGAAGGCGAGAGCCGTCTGTCTGACGCCCGTGCAAGGGTTGAGGCCGAGCGCCAAGCAGAACACGCCCGGCGGGAGCAGGAAAACCGCGATAACGTATTGTTGACCACGTATTTTGATGAAATATATTACCCGGCCATACTACAGGAGAAAAAACCCAAAACAGCGGAAACGGAAGGCCAGCTCTATCGAGTGTGGTTACAGCCCACCATGGGGAATAAGCCTTTAAAGGACATCACTGTGGCCGACCTGGAGCAACTTAAGAAAACCATGAGCGCAGCGGGCCGAGCCCCCCGCACAATTGAATATGTGTTAACCACCTTGGGGCAAATATTCCGTCATGCAGAACGGTTGGGCTATTATAAAGGGGACATACCCACCACCAAAGTAAAGCGGCCAAAATACGATAACCGCCGCGTTCGATTTTTATCACATGATGAAGCACATGACCTGCTTGAGATTCTACAGGCTAAGAGCCAGCAGATGTATGAAATGGCGCTATTGTCGCTCCATTGTGGCCTTAGGGCCGGCGAGGTTTTTTCTCTTACCTGGAAGGATGTGGATACCGAGCATGGCCTTATCACTCTATTGGACACAAAATCGGGCAAGACGCGTACGGTGGCAATGACCGCGGGTGTTCTGGCGGTACTCACAGCAAAGGACCGCGGCGGCAAAGGGGATCCCGTCTTCCCATCCAGAGATGGCGAAAAAATACCCAAGGTGTCGAAGACTTTCTCCAGGGCGGTGGAGAAAGCCGGTTTTAACGACGGCATCGACGACAGACGGCAGCGCGTAACATTTCACACGCTACGCCATACTTTTGCATCGTGGTTGGTTATGAATGGCATATCGCTTTATGACGTAAAGGAGTTGCTCGGGCATGCCACTTTGACCATGACAGAAAGATACGCACACTTGGCGCCGGACAGGAACAAAAAGGCAGCCGAGGCAATGGAAAAAGCGTTTAAGTAGACAGTATACTCCCCAATATGGGGAATGTCAAATATTTTTTAATATCGTAACCCGCCGATTTCATACGCTAATCGTTCTTACCTAAAAAAAATCTAAAATATTTGTGTTGATGCATCGCGCACACCCTGTGGTACTATATGTTGAAAGGTAAAACAATTTTTAACAACACATAGTACCGAAGGAGACAAATTATGTCACAGCAGATGCATTATACACGTACTCAGGTTTTAAGTTTTTTGAATGAGAGGTTCCCGGCAATCGACTGGGCGCCGGTGGTAGAGGACATGCCCCCCGTTATATGGCGGGCGAGATGGGCTAAGCTGGCGGACAAGCACGGGTTACCGTATTCCAGGGCGTATGTTCAAAATCTGGATGCGGCCGGGAAGGGACCGAGCAGCTTTGCAGCCTAATAAAAAAGCCAGAGGCTCGCATCAAGGAGAATGTGATGAAAACGTTTAAATTTGGGGCGCGCCAGGACCCGGCTGTCAAAACAGATCCCAGCGCCGAACTCGAGGAAGAAGCTCAAGTTCAAAATACTACAAATACCACAATGTGTCAACCCAGATGGTTAAGGCCTGAACTCGCCGGTATCCCCGACGAGCTTAAAGCCCTGCCGCGATGGGTTCTGTGGGGTAAAAGCAGTATGCCCGCCGGTAAAGAAAAAACGCCTTTTCAGCCGTCAGGAATACCGGCGAGTTCAAAAGACCCGACAACGTGGAGTCAATATGACCAGGTGATACTTCCATATTATAGGGGTGGATACGCGGGAATAGGCTTTGTGATCGCTCAGAACGATCCTTATATCGGCATCGACCTGGACAAATGCCGCGATAAGACAACCGGTGCTTTAGACCCTTGGGCCTTAGAACATTTGACCACATTGGCTTCATATACCGAGGTAAGCCCGTCAGGTACCGGCACACACACTATTATAAAAGGGTCACTGCCGGACGGTCATGCTTGCCGCAAAAAGGGCATCGAAATCTATAGCGCGGACCGATATCTTACGGTTACCGGCCATAGGCTGCCGGGTATTCCGGCCAGCATCGAAGAACGCCCCGAGCAGATCGCCGAAGTACATAAAAGAGTGTTTGGCGACGCGGCCGCAAATGGCGCACCAGCCGCCGCCTGGACCTATGCTGCCTGCGAAGGATGGTCGGGACCAGATAACGATGATGATCTTCTCGAAATGGCACGTAAGCGCCACAGTGTTAGGGCGATAATAGGCGCTGGGGCGACATTCCGTCAATTGTGGGATGCAGACGAGGACGCTCTCGGCAAATATTTTCCCGATGTGGCCGGTGGTCAATCCCGCACATTCGATTGGAGCCAAGCAGACGCGGCGTTATGCGCGCACCTTGCCTACTGGACCGGGCGCAACTGTGACCGCATGCGTGAGCTGTGGGGCAGATCCGAACTCGCGCAGCGGAATAAATTTTTGAATCGGCAGGATTACGTTGAGTCCACGATACTGTCGGCGTGTGGCCTGGTGAAGGAAGTCTACCAAGACAGGCGGTTGACGATTAACGATGACGGCAGCGATCCGTACACAGCGGGTTTAAGCCTAAACGACACGCATGCTATGGTAAACGTTAGCGGACAAGCGTCTATACTTCACCAGACCGTAGACCCGACCACAGGGGAGCCGAAGGACGAATTTCAGACCATAGCATCATTTAAAGCCCTGAACGACAACAGGCGGGTTATCGCCATGGTCAACCGTGGTTATAGCGAGGAGCCAAAATCCGTGACAATCGCAGAGGCATTTCTAAAAAACCCGAACCGTAGACAATACGACGGTGTGGTTTTCGACCCGACAAAAACCCGTGTGCCCGGAGAAAAGTATTACAACCTTTGGGCTGGCCTCTCCGTAAAGCCGAAAAAAGGCGACTGGTCGTTAATGCGGGATCTAATACTCAATGTAATATCGGCGGGGGATAAAGAAATCTGCGAATGGCTTTACGCGTGGATAGCCCGAATTATCCAGGAACCCGGCGGCAAGCGCCCCGGAACAGCGCCCGTTCTGCGGGGCAAGATGGGGACCGGAAAAGGGAAGTTTATGGAGTATTTGGGTAAGATATTTGGGCAGCATTATTACCATGTGACATCACCCGACAGGGTTTTCAAAAACTTTAATGCACCACTCCAAAACAGGGTACTTGTGTACGTCGACGAAGCATTTTGGGCGGGCAATAAAAAATATGAGGGTGCCCTGCGAGCGCTTATTACCGAGGACACACTTGATATTGAGCATAAAGGCGTTAATTGTTTTACGATCCGAAATCACATAAACTGGGTCTTCGCTACGAATAACAGCTGGGCGGTTCCCGCGGGCCTGGAAGAACGAAGGTTTTTTGTTATCGATGTGGCGGACATTCACATGCAGGACTCCAAAAAAGGCGGGTATTTTGACCTGCTTTCAAGGCAAATGGAGACCGGCGGCACCGAAGCAATGCTTTACGACCTACTGCGCCACGATTGGCGGCAGGTGGACTTGCGGAGATTCAAACACACAAAGGCACTGCTCGAAAATAAGGTTCGCACTATGAACACGGCTAAAAAGTTTTGGTACGAATGTCTGCTGGAAGGGGAGATGCCCGTAACGGGAGAAGGTAGGCCGCCTTGGGGTCAGATATCAAAGGACGGTCTTTTTGACGCATATGTCAGGTTCGCTGATAAGATCCGCGGGGGCGACCCCGGGCCTAATAGCCAGTTCGCCAAGGAGATAAGGTCATTAAGCCCCAGCGTCAGCGAGACAAGGCCCGCGGCACCTCCCGGCGGGGAAAGGCCGAGATTTTGGCAATTTAAAGATTTAGCCACATGCCGGGCCGAGTTTGAAACGCTCGTGCGGGGCAAAATTGATTGGCCAGAATAAAGTCGCCCATGGTCCGGGCGGGCCAGGGCCTGTCCAGGGCGAAAAAACGCTGAAAACCAACATTGGCGGGGGTTTCGGCGTTTGGTCCAACGGTCCGGGTAAAATCAACTAAGTTCACACGGGATATAAAAAAAACTTACCGCCTATAGTGAGCATACGGTTTTTCCTGTTTTATATATTAACTATATTTATATATTGGACTACTTGGACTACTTGGACGGAAGTAATACTGACGGGGCTCTCGGGATTCCCGCCACCCGGACATAAGGTGGACGTAAGGTGGACCGCCCCATGTGATCAGATGGAGATACACGGGAATACCCCATGCTATCCCCGTAACTGAAATATAAAACCCCAATGTGGTCATACCACACGGGAACAATCAAAGCAAGAGGCGGTAGGCGTAAATATGCCCGCCGCCACCAACAGAATATAAACACCCCCATTATGGCTTATCATGGCCGGTGGAACAAACGCAAGGATAGATATTATGAAAATCAAGATATTTAGAAACGGAGATGAGAGCGCCGTAAACGAATGGCTTTCAGCGAACGAGGGTATTGAGGTCCAGGGCATTAGAACCCCAACGAACGGCGACCTCTACGATGTGGTCGTACTTTATAAGCCGGCAGCCTCATACGACACCGCCAAGGGCAGCCACTCCCGGCAACGCAAATCCGGCCTTGGGGCTTGCTCCATATGCGGTAACCCTGGCGCGTACCTATGCGGTTTTACAGCCGGGGCAGCCGCACGCCCGCCAGTCCCACAGGGCTATATCCTCTGCGAAGACTGCTGTACGACTATGCGTATCGATCTTATTGAAGCCACGCTAATAGATGGCGGGGTCATAGCCCCATGTTAGACAGGTGCATCTTATGTGGCAAGCCCGCAAGATACAAATGCCGGTTTATACCTAAGGACGCCGTTCGGTTTCAGGCGCCAGCGATCCCATATACCCTGTGCAAGAAATGCAAGAAGCTGCCGGACGGTATCAGGAATGAACGTATTGAAGCTAAGCTCCCAAAGCGCCCATCATGGTGGCGGTAACCATGACGACCTTTGAGAGCATAGACAGATTCTTGGCCCGCGGGGGCGTAATAACCCTGGTGCCTATGGGTAAGCGCTGTAAACCAATTAAAGCGTACATCAGCGATGACAGCGAGCAGGTGGAACAGGACGACGACAGTGAGCACGTACAGCACGGCTACACCCCGTGTGGTAATGGGTATCAGCGCGCAAGGTGTCGTGGTGCTCAATAACCAGCTTAACGGGCGGACTGCCGCGTCCCACACGCTCCGGGCGTGAGAAAACCGAGGGATTTAAAAAATGCAAACGCTGAAACCCGCATGGATAAAGGCTTTCAAGAAACGCGAAGACCCGCGTCAATGGGTCCTTTCCAGCGGCCAAAATAGTAGGGGTCACTAAGGCGTGTTCGGTCGCTACCTACAACAAAAATTGTAGATGACCGCCCGCTTTTAGGCGGATATAACAAACTTAGGAGAATATAATTATGATTATGACAACGAAAGATGTTTCAGCAGCGTTCGGAATTGATGCGAGGACGGTACGCCGGTGGCATAAAGCCGGCATGAGGCAGGTATCCCCGGGCAAATACCAAGCAAAAGACGCTGTGGCGTTCTACAGTGAGTGTATTTACGCCAGGGAGACAGACAGTGAAGCAATCAAAGCCGCGAAGATTGGGTATTGGATCAACCGGGCCAGGCGCGAGGCAATAGCGGCTGACTTGGCGGAAGGTATCCGAATGCCTATTAATGAGGTAAAGCGTGCTTGGGTGTGGCGGGCAAACGAAATGTCCAATGGCCTCGGGTCGCTGACACTGCGGGCAGCACCATTGCTGGCAAATAAGCCCCTTGACGAAGTAAGTGCCATCCTCGATGAACACATGGCCGAGATATGTGATAAATACGCCAGGCCGGGGCGGTATACACCGGCACCAGATGAGGGCACAAATGGCTAAACGACTGCTCAGGCCCGATGAGGTCGCCACACAGCTGTCCGTAAGTAAACGCTCGGTCTACCGCTTAATAGCCGATGGGTATCTGCCGGCACTAAAGGTCGGCTCTACGCTCCGGGTAACACAGGCAGATGTGGACAAATATATTCAGCGGCAACTTGATATCTTCGCCCTGGAAAACGGCACAACCTGTGACAGAATGTGACAGGCGCGCCAGCACCCCACACCTACCTGTGGTAATATAATAATGATGAATGAATACAATTCCCAGCATCCAATATCACGGTGCTGGGGTCAAATCAAGGAGATTTTAGATATGAATGAATCATATTCGCCCGAAATGGGTCAAACCATGAAACGGCTTGCCCAGACCTTTGGCAAGCTTAAGGACGCAGCCGACTCCATTGAGGCGGCTAATAAAGCCGACGACCTGGACGCGCTTGAAACCGCAGTATCGATGCAATCCGCCCTGGTGACTCGTGTGGAGCAGTTGCGCGCCATATTAACCACGGAAGCAAGATCCGCGGCCAGTAAAAATACCGCCAACGCTCCCGCAGAGATCGACCGTTTGAACCAGGCGATTGCAGGGCGCTTTGCCGAAATCCGCAAAATTTTAGATAAGAACCAAACCCTGGTAAATGTGCTCCGCCTTTTGTTTGAAGCCGGTGCTCAAGCCACAGGGGCCCGCGCCATATCATTCCCTGAGGGATATGAAGACGTGATAGAGGCCGCCCGGAAAGGCCTTGGCGACACTAAAACCGCTCAGCTACAGGCCGAACTCAGAGACCGCCAGGCTGACCGTAACCGCGATGGCAGCACGGCTATACGGTTAAGCAATATGGCGCTCCGCGATGTACGGCAAGCCGCCGCAGCAGAGTATGGCTTTGATTTCATAGCCCATTATGTGGACATAAGAGACGGCGTCTCAAGCAGGGTGTATTAGTCATGAGCAAAAGACGCGGGAAGCCCGTGCACGACGGCGACATTAAAAATTTGGCCCTACGTGAGGCATATGACAAAGCATTAAAAACCCAGCGCTGCCCAAATCTGGACAGCGCCCGAGATAGAAGGAGTAAGATATGAAAAACGAATTTAAGATTGAACGTGGAGATATCCACCTGAGACCCCTTGCGTTGCGCGAGGCTTCATTAATAGACGGCTTATACGGCATGGTCTACGCTGACACAAGGCAGCGGCAGGTTGCCATCAGCGGCGCATTGACCACAGGGGCTTATAAGGCAGTACGCTTATCCCTTGAGGCAATGACCGGAGACCAGGGCATCACCATCAGCATCAACAGCCCCGGCGGGTATGTCACAGGTTTGTATGATCTGTGTGATTACATTCAGACACGCCGGAACGTTACTTGCATGGTAGAAGGTATGGCTTGCTCAGCGGCTTATGCTATCGCCGCCTCCTGCAGCGAGATTCTTATTGGCCGGTCCGCTACCCTTGGAAGCATCGGCATTGTGGCAATGCATGTTGATCAGACGGGCTTGGATGCCAAGCTCGGATTGAAATTCACGCCTGTCTTTGCTGGCGGCCAGAAGGTCAACGGAAACCCCCATTTACCATTGAGCCCACAGGCATACGCCAGTTTAAAAGCAGATGTGGACCAGGAGTATAATACCCTGTGTTCTACCGTAGCGGCAGGTCGTGGTATGGCCGTACGCGCAATAAAGAACACTCAGGCCGCTACATACCTCGGAGATAAGGCGGTCGCTGCCGGATTAGCCGATCAGGTTGTGAGTTTTCCGTACACCCCCGTTGCTGACAGCAACGGGCCGCAACGGGCCGCAGCCACCAGCAGCGGGCCGAAAGACTTTATGGCCGCTTGGAAAGCGATCAAGGCAAGCGAAGGCTGCGACGCCCGCACTGCGATGTCAAAAGCCGCAAGGCAGTATCCCGGTTTGTATGAAGCCCATGCTGCCGGCGCTCAGCCAAACACCAGTCAAGCAAATGTGGCCACAACCCAGCCGGATAGCTTTACCGCAGCATGGCAGACTATAAAAGCCGAGGAAGGCTGCAACGCCCGGACAGCCATGAGTAAAGCCGCACGGCAATACCCGGCGCTCTATGAGGCGCATGCAAGCGGTCGGTCAGAACGACCGACGCCCCAGGACCTGCCGAGACCGACGCCCCAGGACCTGCCACGGCCGGGGCTCAAGGACCTACCGCACGATGATCAGGTAAAAGCATGTGTGGCTATGATCCAGGCAGACGACAGCATGGCCACATGGAGCCGTATAAATAAAATCGGCGGGATACCACTGGTTAAAGACGTTGCCCGAATAATCCGACAGTAATCTCCCAACCGCCCGCTCTGCCCGACACGGGCGGTCTGTAAGCCCACAGTTAAGCCAGGAGCCATCCTTCCCTGGTTGATACTGTGGGCTTTTTTTTATTTGACAAGGGGAACCCGCGTGAATAAAAGATAACATGCTGTAACGCATGGGGTCAACCGAACCGGCAGCCGTGGGTTTTTTATTTGTGGGCCATAGCCTTATCTGCTAAATAAAAAAAAGGAGCGCCACAATCAATTGCCCCATGCTTGTAGGTTAACAGTTTGATCAATTCTATTGGAGATTAAACATCTCTGAAAGCGGGAAATAATACTAAATTTAATATATTACAAAAGAGGAATGCAAGAATAAATTTAATATATTATAATTTTTCTTCTATCGTTTGGTTTCTTTCAGTTCAGAAAAGTGCCCGATATCGTGTGATACCTTATAGGATATCCCCGGCAGCCCCGGGGGATGGATAATAGATTTAAAAAGTGGGGACTATGTGGGGACAGTCACCCCTGAAAATAAAAAAGGCTTTCAACCTAAAAGCTGAAAACCCTTGTCTTTTGTGGCGCGCCCGGCGCGATTCGAACACGCGACCCCTTGATTCGTAGTCAAGTACTCTATCCAGCTGAGCTACGGGCGCCCAAAGAACTCGATACTTATAGCAATCTTTAAATAAGAATTCAAGTAATTTTATTAATTTTGATTAAATTAAAAATTCATTGATTCAAAATAAAAAAAGTTCGGATAAATACGATATTTATCCGGACTTTTAAAAAATAATCCGGCGACGTTCTACTCTCCCACATAGTCTCCCATGCAGTACCATCGACGCTAAAGAGCTTAACTTCCGTGTTCGAGATGGGTACGGGTGTGGCCTCTTCGCCATCGTCACCGGATTAAACTGTAATTGCTTAATCTGTTGTAGTAATATCTTTACATCAAAGTATCTAAATTTATTCGTGGAAAAAAGTGGCTAAGCCTCACGACCTATTAGTACTGGTAAGCTCAACATGTTGCCATGCTTACACACCCAGCCTATCAACCTTGTAGTCTTCAAGGGGTCTTCAGTCTAAAGAAGGGATATCTAATCTTGAAGTTGGCTTCCCGCTTAGATGCTTTCAGCGGTTATCCATACCCAACTTGGCTACCCAGCAATGCCGTTGGCACGACAACTGGAACACCATTGGTTGGTCCAATCCGGTCCTCTCGTACTAGGATCAGATCTCCTCAAATATCCTGCGCCCACGAAAGATAGGGACCAAACTGTCTCACGACGTTTTAAACCCAGCTCACGTACCACTTTAATTGGCGAACAGCCAAACCCTTGGGACCTGCTCCAGCCCCAGGATGTGATGAGCCGACATCGAGGTGCCAAACCGCCCCGTCGATGTGAACTCTTGGGGGCGATAAGCCTGTTATCCCCGGCGTACCTTTTATCCGTTGAGCGACGGCCCTTCCATTCAGAACCGCCGGATCACTAAGACCTACTTTCGTACCTGCTCGAAATGTCTCTCTCGCAGTCAAGCTCCCTTATGCCCTTGCACTCTACGGCTGGTTTCCAATCAGCCTGAGGGAACCTTCGCGCGCCTCCGTTACTCTTTGGGAGGCGACCGCCCCAGTCAAACTACCCACCAGACACTGTCCCAAATCCGGGTTACGGACCATGGTTAGAACACTGAAATATGAAGGGTGGTATTTCAAGGGTGACTCCACACACACTGGCGCGCATGCTTCAAAGTCTCCCACCTATCCTGCACATCATATCCCAAAATCCAATGTCAAGCTGTAGTAAAGGTGCCGGGGTCTTTCCGTCTTTTCGCGGGTAGACGGTATCTTCACCGCCACTGCAATTTCGCTGAGTCCCTGGTTGAGACAGTGTGGAAGTCGTTACGCCATTCGTGCAGGTCGGAACTTACCCGACAAGGAATTTCGCTACCTTAGGACCGTTATAGTTACGGCCGCCGTTTACCGGGGCTTCAGTTCAGTGCTTCGCTAAAAGCTAACAAATCCCCTTAACCTTCCGGCACCGGGCAGGCGTCAGACCCTATACCTCGTCTTGCGACTTTGCAGAGTCCTATGTTTTTAGTAAACAGTCGCTACCACCAATTCTCTGCGGCCCCCAACCGCTTTGTAAAGTATAATACTAACAATCAGGGGCATACCTTCTCCCGAAGTTACGGTATCATTTTGCCGAGTTCCTTAACCAGGGTTCTCTCAAGCGCCTTGGGATACTCTCCCCACCTACCTGTGTCGGTTTACGGTACGATCACCTGTCATCTCGATAGAGGCTTTTCTTGGCAGCATGGGTGCAGTCACTTTATGGGATAAATCCCTCGACGTAACTTCTCGGCCTTAAAAAGATCCGGATTTGCCTGGATCTTAAGCCTACAAGCTTGAACCGCCTATTCCAACAGACGGATGACTTGCCCTCCTGCGTCCCCCCATTTCTCAAACGATAACAAGGTGGTACAGAAATATTAATCTGTTTTCCATCGACTACGCCTTTCGGCCTCGCCTTAGGGATCGACTAACCCTGAGAAGATTAGCTTTACTCAGGAAACCTTGGGTTTTCGGCGAGCGGGCCTCTCACCCGCTTTATCGCTACTCATGTCAGCATGGGCACTTGTGACATCTCCACACAACCTCGCGGTTGCGATTCTATGACGACACAACGCTCTCCTAC
>NZ_OY761445.1:3427500-3428597 GCF_963664415.1 uncultured Desulfobacter sp.
GACCCCGTTAACGCAACGCTTTCGGGCTTGACACGTTAACGGTTTGGGCTGGTCCCCGTTCGCTCGCCGCTACTTAGGGAATCGTTATTACTTTCTATTCCTGGGGGTACTAAGATGTTTCAGTTCTCCCCGTTACCCTCCTTAACCTATGTATTCAGTTAAGGATGACACGGTATTAGCCGTGCCGGGTTGCCCCATTCAGAAATCCACGGATCAAAGGATGTTTAGCTCCTAACCGAGGCTTATCGCAGCTTTCCACGTCTTTCTTCTTCACTTGACACCAAGGCATCCGCCGTTTGCTCTTAGTAGCTTAGCCACTATTCCACAAATAAGTTTAAACGCTTTGATGTTTTCGAAAAAATTGTGAACTTCTTCGTTGCTTCACGTCAATTTTAAAACAGCGTAGTCTACTACGCTTTATTTAAAATTGCCGCTCGCGCCTCGAATTTCAGCAATTTTTTCTTCAACATAGCATGGAGTGATTGATTTTCATCTTTCACACCATTTTATATATTAAGTTGATGTAGTGCCCTATGGCACTTTATCAACAACGCTATTGATATTTACTACAACAAATTGTCAAAGAGCAATGAGAGTGCGGTTACTTAAATTTCTCCGGTTTGATCTCTCAAAGTTGGTCAGTGAATCGGAAAAAAGCTATATATATTTCTTTCCTTTGAAAGGAGGTGATCCAGCCGCTGATTCCTCAACGGCTACCTTGTTACGACTTCACCCCAGTTATCAACCATACCTTAGGCGCCTGCTCCTATAAATAGTTAGCCCAGCGACGTCGGGTATAATCAACTCCCATGGTGTGACGGGCGGTGTGTACAAGGCCCGGGAACATATTCACCGTGGCATGCTGATCCACGATTACTAGCGATTCCAACTTCATGGGGTCGAGTTGCAGACCCCAATCCGGACTGAGATAGGCTTTTGGGATTCGCTTCTCCTTGCAGAGTCGCTGCCCTTTGTACCTACCATTGTAGCACGTGTGTAGCCCTGGATATAAGGGCCATGAGGACTTGACGTCATCCCCGCCTTCCTCCCGGTTGACCCGGGCAGTCTCGTTAGAGTTCCCACCATTATGTGCTGGC